>NZ_JBEONP010000014.1:0-109440 GCF_040544435.1 Undibacterium sp. GrIS 1.2 | reverse complement strand
CTGATCTTATTCAATTCTCTGCCTTCAAACTCCGTACTCACTTCTTGTGTTTCACTATCTTTCTTACCTCTACTTCCCCGCCTCTCGACGGGAGCCGAACTATAGCAAACTACACCTCCCTTTGGCAAGTAGTTTCAAATACAAAGTCATTGCAACTGGTTTTAACCCTGATGCGGAGAGTAAAATGTTGGTTTGGTCTTTGCTATACAGAAGGCTCTTTATTTACCTGGAATGCCGTAAATGCTACGTTTGACTGATATACAACTCCCACTCGATCATCCTGAGTCCGCTATTAAGATAGCTATTTTGCAGCGTTTAGATATTACTGAAAGTGATCTAGTCAGTTTCACTGTCTTTCGCAGAAGCTACGATGCCCGCAAGAAATCTGCCATTGTCTTGATTTACACCATAGACGTCGAAACGACTAAAGACGCGCAATTATTGTCCCTGTTAAAGAACAAGCCCAATATCGGCATCACGCCAGACACCAGCTATCACTTTGTCACTCAAGCGAAGAGCGCCCCCGAAGTACGACCTGTTGTGATTGGATTTGGTCCTTGCGGCTTGTTTGTTGCTTTAATTTTGGCGCAGATGGGATTTCGCCCCATCGTATTAGAGCGTGGCAAAAATGTTCGTGAACGTACCAAAGATACCTGGGGTCTATGGCGCAAACGTGAGCTGCAGCCAGAATCGAATGTGCAATTTGGTGAAGGTGGTGCCGGTACTTTTTCTGATGGAAAACTCTGGAGTCAGGTCAAAGATCCCAAGCATTACGGACGTAAAGTATTAACTGAATTTGTTACTGCCGGCGCGCCGCCAGAAATCATGTATGTCAGCAAGCCGCATATCGGGACTTTTCGATTAGTGAAGATGATTGAAGAAATGCGCGCCAATATCGAGTCTCTAGGTGGCGAAATTCGCTTTGAACAAAAAGTCAGCGACATTGAAATTACAGATGGTCAGATTAACGGCGTGCATCTGGCCGATGGCTCATATATAGCGACGAATCATGTCGTCTTGGCTGTAGGACATAGCGCAAGAGACACTTTCAAAATGGTACATCAGCGTGGAATTTATGTGGAGGCGAAGCCATTCTCCGTTGGCTTTCGCATTGAACATCCGCAATCCATTATTGACAAAGCCCGCTTCGGGCCGAATGCAGGCAATAAGATTCTAGGCGCTGCCGACTATAAATTGGTACATCATGCAAGCAACGGACGCTCCGTTTATAGTTTCTGTATGTGCCCTGGCGGTACTGTGGTGGCAGCAGCATCCGAACCGGGTCATGTCGTGACCAACGGCATGAGTCAATACTCTCGCAATGAACGCAACGCCAATAGCGCCATTGTTGTGGGAATTACTCCAACTGACTACCCGGAACATCCATTAGCTGGCATTGATTTCCAACGAAAACTAGAATCTCTGGCATTCCATTTAGGGGGCGAAAATTACAATGCTCCAGGACAGTTGGTTGGTGATTTTTTAGCAAACAAACCCTCAACAGAATTAGGCAGCGTAGAACCGTCCTATAAACCGGGCATTACCTTATGTGATCTGGCCGCAGCCTTACCTGACTTTGCCATAGAGGCTATAAGAGAAGCGATCCCAGCATTCGACAAGCAAATTAGTGGCTTTGCGATGAAGGACGCAATCATCACGGGCGTTGAAACAAGAACGTCATCGCCGATCCGGATAAAACGCGATGATGTGAGTTTGCAGAGCATTAATACAAAAGGTTTATATCCCGCAGGAGAAGGCGCGGGTTATGCTGGTGGCATATTATCAGCGGCAATTGATGGCATCCGAGTCGCTGAAGCGCTAGCCCTAGATATGCAAAAACACATGCAAAAACGGATTACCTCAAACTAATCACGCAATCATCATTACGCGCAAAACGGACAGATCTAAGATTCAATCTGTCCGTTTTTTTCAAAAATTTGCTTTTGATTTGTGATCTGGCTTTCTGGTCTAACTACTAAACAATTTACTACGCAATTAAGTCTTCCATCCCCTCGCTTAGCTCAGTCAAAGTCGGCATGTCATTCAATATGGCGTTAGACGAAATGCCGAGTTTTTTCGCTACCTCGACTGGGAAAGTGGCGTCTAACTCTTCTTGCGAGTAATTATTTTCCTGCGCACGTGAACGCCAGGCGGCAATGTGGATGATCGCTGCCATTGGTTCAAAAGGTGTATGTTCTAGCGGCTCTGGGAAAGCCTTAATCACAGTCGCAAAATTATCCGGAAAGCGCCAGCGCTTTGCCAGCTCTGCACCCACGTCAGAAAAATCATATCCAAACGAAGAATGCTCAACACTCAATCTGCGAGAATCTAAAGTCCCGGCGATTTTATCAACTTGTAGCATTTGCTCAGGCATTGCTGCATGCATTACCAGTTGACCAATCGCATGCATCATCCCGACGGTAAATGCAAAATCCGAATTACCCCGAATTTGTTTTGCAAGCCACTTTGCGATCACTGCGGTATGCAAGCTATAACGCCAAAACTGCTTTAAATCCACACCTGGCATCGCCTTAAAACCACCGGTCAAACCGCTACTGACAACCAGTGTACGTACTGCCATAAAACCCAGCATCAAGACAGCATCATCCACAGTGCCTATGGTTCTTGATGAATGGTAATACGAAGAGTTTGCCAGTCGTAATAACTTTGCACTCAAGACTTGGTCAGCGGCTAATTTTTTTGCAATCTCATCAATTGATACGTCTTCATTATTAAAACTATCAATGACTTCTTGAACGACTTTAGGAATGGTAGGCAGCGCATTTTGTTGCTGGAATAGTGCGTCGAAATTCATATAGCATCTCCTTTAACGACAGTTTGGAACTGTTACAGCTCATTATTGAATTTATATGCACAAGGAAAGCGATTGCCGCCTTCAGTTGATGTGAGGATTTTATTTTGCTCTCACTATCGAAAATCATACTCCGATAAGATACCGAAAGACATTAAATTTTCTACGAGATCAAAAAAGCACGTCGCCTCTAACGGACGTATATGCAAAAAAGGCGGGCTAATAAAAATTTAGTGCACTCCGTATTTACAAAGCAGCTTGTACGAATTTGCATAAGTCCTAAAAAATCAAAGTTGTTTCTGCCAATACGCAACATCGATCCATCGCCCATGCTTAAAACCGACCTGTGCAAATTGTGCCACTTGCTTAAATCCACATTTTTTATGCAAATGCACGCTCGCCTCGTTGGGTAAAGCGATACCACCAATTGCAGTATGCACACCCTGCTTAGCTAATTGACTCAACAAGGCGCCATACAAAATCGTGCCCGCCCCTTGGCCATGCGCCTCCGGTGACAGGTAGACAGAAACCTCTGCTGAAAATCGATATGCTGAGCGCGCCCTCCATTTTGTTGCGTATGCATAACCAAGCATAGCGCCATCACGTTCCAGGATTAACCACGGAAAATTCTGTGTTACCTCAGCAATGCGATCCGACATTTCAGCCAGACCGACCTCGCTCTCTTCAAAAGAGATCGCTGTAGTCACAACATAATGGTTATAAATTCTACAAATTGCTTCAGCGTCGTCAAGACTCACGGGGCGCACATCGGACATCATCATATTCTCACTCATAAAAAAACGCCTACCTGTACCATCACAGAGAGGCGTCTTTATTGACCTCAGATCAGAAATATTTCTATCACTTCATAGAGCATTTGAACAAGTCAACATCTAGGCAATATCAATATACTCCCCCTATTTTTCATCAAAAACCTTAGATTAACTAGGTTTTACTAGGACAACTAAAAATACTTACTAGGAGTATATTAATTAACTGCTTCCAACTCGATACATAAAGACTGGAAGAGTGCTCAAACTTTTATTCGTCTTTAGCACCATCAATGCCAAGTTCTTGAATCTTCCTTGTAATCGTGTTGCGCCCTATTCCCAACCGAATTGCCGCGTCATTTTTTCTACCGTGTGTATGTTTTAGTGCCGCCTTAATCACGACGGATTCAAAACTACGACCCAACTTATCGATCACATCGGATTGGCCTTGCGTCAGCATTGCTGTCGCCTCGGCTTCCAGCAAACTCATCCAATTATCTGCCTTGTGTTGCTGCGATTCTGCACTGCTGCCAACCAAACTATTACCATTTAAAACACTGCTGCTCAAGGTATCAGCTTGGCGCAACAAAGACGATTCGCTAGTAGTGTTGGCATGCTGCATCGGGGCTGCAACATGTACGGGAACCGGTAACAAATCCTGAGGCAAGTCCGGCACCTCTACCGTTTGCCCCGGTGCCATCACGGTAATCCAATTGCACAAATTTTCTAACTGCCGCACATTACCCGGAAACTCTAATCCAGACAAAAATTGCAATGCTGGTTCTGACATCCGCTTAACTTCTACGCCAAGTTGCTTGGCGCTTTGCGCTAAGAAAAATTTAGTCAGTAGCGGAATATCTTCGCGTCGTTCGCGCAAGCTGGGTAAGCGTAAGCGAATCACGTTTAAACGGTGATATAAATCCTCGCGAAACAAGCCATCCTTGACGCGGAATTCTAAATTTTGATGCGTCGCCGCAATCACACGAACATTCGCTTTCATAGGTTGATGTCCACCGACGCGATAAAAATGACCGTCGGACAAAACCCGCAGTAACCGAGTTTGCAAATCAAAGGGCATATCGCCAATTTCATCTAAAAATAAGGTACCGCCTTCGGCTTGCTCAAAGCGTCCGCGTCGGGTCGCTTGCGCACCGGTAAATGCGCCGCGCTCGTGTCCGAATAATTCAGACTCCAATAAATCTTTAGGGATCGCGGCGGTGTTCAGCGCGATAAAAGGCTGTGCTGATCTGGGGCTGTGTTTATGCAAAGCCCGAGCGACTAATTCTTTTCCGCTACCGGATTCGCCAGTGATCAAGACTGTGACATTCGATTGAGATAAACGGCCAATCGCTCTGAAGACATCTTGCATTGCGGGCGCTTGCCCCAAAATCTCTGGCGTCTCCGAAATGGTTTGCTCTACATTCGATTCGCGCAAACTTTCATCCAAAGCGCGACGAATTAATTCAACCGCTTTGTCCAGATCAAATGGCTTGGCGAGGTATTCAAACGCGCCGCCTTGGAACGCCGCTACCGCCGAATCCAGATCCGAAAACGCGGTCATGATAATCACCGGCAGACCAGGGAATTTTGCTTTAACGACCTGCAATAACTCTAAGCCAGAAGCGCCATGCATACGGATATCGGAGACCAAAACCTGTGGCGTATCGCTTTGCAATGCAGCCATCGCATCACGCGCATTAGTAAAGCTTTTTGTCGTGAGATTTTCGCGTGCTAAGGCTTTTTCAAGCACCCAGCGAATTGAATCGTCATCGTCAACTATCCAGATTGGTTTCATATAATCGTTTTGTCCCGCATTAAAAATTAAAGCAAATTAGATAGCGGCGCTTGTGGCACCACCAACGTTCCATCCACCCGCATTAAGGCAATGGAATCAAAATCCGGAAATCCGTGCACCCAGGCCGACTTTCGCAATCAATCACGCCCATGTGTTGCTCGATAAAAGTTTGCGCTAGTGTCAGTCCCAATCCGCTACCACCGTCACGTCCCGATACCAAGGGGTAAAAAATGCGATCGATAATTTCGGCTGGAATACCTGGTCCGTTATCGATGATATGCAAATCTAATGCCAGCCTGTACCGTATCTTGGAAATAGTAATCTGGCGCACCACACGCGACTTAAATGTCAGCTCGGCATCGCCACGCTTGATGCGCTCGCTTAAAGCCTGCGCTGCGTTGTGGGCAATGTTGAGTACGGTTTGAATCAGTTGCTCCTGATCGCCGCGGAACTCAGGAATCGACAAATCATAATCACGCTTAATACTCAAGCCTTGCGGAAATTCGGCAAAAATCAAACTGCGTACTCGCTCACAAACTTCGTGAATATTCACATCGCCAACGATGTGCGGCAAACGATGCGGCGCCAGCAAGCGATCAACCAACGTCTGTAAACGATCGGCTTCTTTGATAATGACCTGGGTGTATTCGCGTAACTCTTTTAGCTGACGCTCGGGCAATTCAAGTTCTAATAATTGCGCGGCACCGCGTATGCCGCCGAGGGGATTTTTGATCTCATGGGCCAGGTTGCGAATCAATTCTTTATTCGCTCGGTTCTGGTCTTGCATACGTTCTTCGCGATCCAGCTTGAGCTGTTGTACGTTCTCGCGCAACTCGATTAATACCGGATTATCGGGATTGTCCAGTGCAGTGACAATACTGTGTACATGCAATGGATCTTTGCCCGCCCGCACCAGAGTTAAATCTTGGCGCTTGTCCCCGAACTGATGTGCGACTGCCTGATCAAATACTTCTAACAGCTCGTTACCGTTTAAAAACAAATCACTTAATTTTTGTTGATTTAAGGCCTTGAGTGAATTCTCTAGCAAACTCTCTGCCGACGCATTGGCATATAAAATATAACTATCTGCATCCAGCACAATTACGGCTGAAGTCAGCAAATCGAGTCCCGCAAAAGAGGTCATTGGTGTTTTCAAGATAATCCATAAAAAAAGGCCGCCTAGTGCGACCTTGTTAAGCAAGCATCATGCCTGAAATCTTTTTTTATTCAGACGCCAGCTCTTTATTTTAAATTGCTGAGCTCTCGTTTCAGTGCTTCGATGTTTTTTTCGGTGCGGCTAATATCATCTTTCATCATATTAGTGCGCTCTTGATACTTGGCATAATTTCGCTCATCGCCACGTCGTTCTGGCTCACCATTGTTGTAATCTTTTTTCAATGCAGCTAATTTTTGCTCTTCCGTTTTTAACTCATCTTGCAGAATTTGTTTTCGATCAGAGTCACGTGCTTTCTGAGTACTCTCATCCACCTTGGGGAAATCCGAAGGTGAGGATGCTGATTTTGACGCTGTTTTTTTTGTCCCCATAAATGCTGGCGCAGGGACGACTGTAATGCCGGGCAACTCAACTCGCTTGCAACCTTTAGTTTCGCCGGTGTTTTTGTACTCTTTATTGCCATTGGCATCGACGCACAAAAACACATCCGCATCTGCATGTGCGGACGGTGCAAAAAAAACTGCCAGTAAAGCTAGGCCACTCAATAGTCGATTCATTTTATCTATAGGTCAGTCAATAACCTCTTTAGTGTATTCCAAGCAAGCGCCCAGCACAATTACCATCTGTAAATGCTTACAATAAATTACTTAATAAACATGACATTTAAGTTATCAGCATATCGACAAAGAGGTATTTTTTAAATACTCCCTCTTATTTTTCTAATTTATAGTCGATTGTCCATACTTTATATGGACGATAAAAATATACTCATAGTAAGTATATTTAGGAAGCAAGAGAAATTTCGTCCTACTTAAGCTAAAAAGACATAAAAAAAGCGGAGAAATCTCTCCGCTTTTGACTTCGTTGCTAATTGCTTTAATTAGCTTGAATTGGCATGTACCCGATTACAAAGAGTAGTACATATCAAACTCAGCAGGATGCGTGGTCATACGCATACGCTGTACATCTTGCATTTTCAGTTCGATGTAAGCATCAATCATACTGTCGCTGAATACGCCACCGCGTGTTAAGAACTCACGGTCTTTGTCCAGCGCTTCTAATGCTTGTTCCAATGAATGGCAGACTGTTGGGATCAACGCGTCTTCTTCTGGTGGCAAATGGTACAGATCTTTAGATGCTGCTTCACCTGGATGTATCTTGTTTTGAACGCCGTCCAAACCAGCCATCAACAAGGCAGAGAATGCCAGGTATGGGTTAGCCAGTGGATCTGGGAAACGTGCTTCAACGCGACGACCTTTTGGATTCGATACGTAAGGAATACGGATAGAAGCAGAACGGTTTTTAGCAGAGTAAGCCAGTTTTACCGGTGCTTCGTAACCTGGAACTAAACGCTTGTAGGAGTTAGTACCTGGGTTAGTAATCGCATTCAAAGCGCGTGCATGCTTGATAATGCCGCCGATGTAGTACAGAGCAAAGTCAGACAAACCAGCATAGCCGTCACCAGCAAACAGGTTGGTACCTTCTTTCCATACGGATTGGTGAACGTGCATACCAGAACCATTATCGCCAACGATAGGTTTTGGCATGAAAGTCGCTGTCTTACCGTAGGTGTGCGCCACGTTCCATACAACGTATTTCAGGTTTTGTGTCCAGTCAGCGCGCTCTACCAGAGTAGAGAATTTAGTACCAATTTCGTTTTGGCCAGCGCCAGCAACTTCGTGGTGATGCACTTCAACTGGAATGCCCAAGGATTCCAGAATCAAACACATTTCAGAACGCATGTCCTGGAAGCTGTCGACTGGTGGCACTGGGAAGTAACCGCCTTTAACTGTCGGACGATGGCCAGTATTGCCGCCTTCGAGTTTTTCGCCTGTGGTCCATGATGCCTCTTCGGAATCAATCTTCACGAAGCAGCCGGACATATCGATTTTCCAGCGTACGCTGTCAAAGATGAAGAATTCTGGTTCTGGGCCAAAGTAGGCAGCATCGCCAATACCGGAGGATTTCAGATAGGCTTCAGCGCGCTTGGCGATGGAGCGTGGATCACGGTCATAACCTTTGCCATCGGTCGGCTCGATCACGTCACATTGCATGAACAATGTTGTTTCTTCCATGAACGGGTCAATGTTGGCAGTAGCAGGGTCCGGCATCAACAACATATCGGATGCTTCAATCCCTTTCCAGCCAGCGATAGACGAACCGTCAAATGCGTGACCAGATTCGAATTTATCCATACTGAACTGGGAAACTGGAACCGTGACGTGCTGTTCTTTGCCTCTTGTATCTGCAAAGCGGAAATCAACGAATTTAACTTCGTTGTCTTTCGCCATTTTCAAGACTTCTGCGGCTGTCATTGCCATGTGAAACTCCTCAAATAAAGCTAAAAATAAATTCGGAAAATGCTGAGCTATCTGCCAACTATCGACCAACCATCGACTGAATAACGGTTAACTTAGTTCGGCTAACTTACTACCGCTAAATTCTTGCCGCTAAATTCCTACCGATCAACTATCAATCAACTAAGCCAATTCTTAACTGACACCTTGAAATGGTGCATTCTTATTTGTGTCTATCATTGCGTTGTTATTCTACAAGAAGCCGCGCCAGAAAAACGACAGCAACCTAAACACACTAAAACACGCTACAACAGATAAAAACCTTCTGCACCAAGTCAATAATGCAACTCGCAAACGATAATAGCAGAATCCGTGCCACCATTTAGGGAAAGAAATTGCGACCACTGAAGATGCTAAATCTTTGTTTTTTCTAAAAATTTTCTGACAACATGATCAAACAAGACATATTCATCCAACAAATTTTGCACCAAATTAAAACATAAAATCATAAGCGCACCAAATTAACGCTTTTTATAAAAAATACTTAAAATTGCACCCGCATAAAGCATGATCAGAATTTATTACTCTGCTCAGTTAACATAGCGTTCATTCTCAAACCAGCAGTACATAATCTGGTTTAGTACATCCATTGTTGAAGTTGAACGATTTACACCAAGGCTCAATATCATGACAAGCACAACTCTTACATTACTCACGTCAGCCCGCCAACGCGGACAAGAACAAAGTCTGCCGTACGCAGGAGCGGTCACTCCGGAAGAGGCTTTTGCGCTGTTAGAAAGCGATATCAACGTCTTACTGGTTGATGTGCGCACCAATGCAGAAAGAGACTGGATTGGTCGCGTTAAACTATCCGATGCTCAGCACCATGCCGTGCAATGGAGTACCTACCCGGGCGGCAATCCCAATCCTGACTTTTTGACTGAATTAACCAAGGTAACGGCAGACAAAAATACCACTATCCTGTTCCTATGCAGGTCCGGCGTACGCTCACGCCATGCCGCAAAACTCGCCACTGAAAACGGTTACATAGCGTGCTTTGATATTTTGGAGGGATTTGAAGGTGATAAAGACAGCGAAGGTCATCGCAAAACGCTGGGCGGCTGGTGCCAGAGAGGTTTGCCTTGGTTGGGTGCCTGAGTATTTAGCCCCAGATTGATCACAATCTGTAGGTCACAATCTGTAAATCACCATATGGCGCCATCAAATTCGCTACTTCTCTGACTGCAGCAGATCGACCGCAATCTCGCTGGTGTCCTTCAAAGTTTGCAGCACAATATTCGAACGGATATCTAAGACGCCCGTGGTCTTATACAGTCGCTCCAGCACAAACGAGGAATAGTGTTTGAGATTACGGGCTTTTACCCGCAATAGATAATTAGCATCGCCCGTGATGATGTAAGAGCCGACAACTTCGGGCCAGCTTTGTAAAGCAAGCGTGAAATTTTCATGCCATTGCTCTACATCGCGGCGCATGGTGACCTGCACAAAGGCATCCACCTCCAGACCAAGCGCGGTCGGATTGAGGACGGCGCTGTAATGTTGGATGATGCCGCTTTCTTCCAGCAATCGTACCCGACGCAGGCAAGAAGATGGCGATAAAAACACCTTGTCAGCCAGCTCCTGATTGCTGATGCGTCCGTCGATTTGCAGGTAGTGCAAAATTTTAATATCCGTTGCATCTAGCTGCATTTTGACTATCTCCGTACATTCCATCATTAATTGAGTATTTTTTCGCAGTTTATTCTACATAAGCTGGTTTAACCACCTCAATTTGCAAGAACAATTTTTTCATTTGGGAATAAACTTACTGGCATATTTTTCTCTGATGGAGACATCGATGTCAGCTTCTGATCACCAAAAACCGCAACAAAAAAATCCGCAAATTTGGGATATCTCCCCTGCACTGCAAAGCGGTATGCCCGTATGGCCAGGCGACACGGCTTACAAGGCAGAGTCCACCTGGCAAATTGAAGCCGGCTGTCCGGTCAAAGTCAGTAAGATCAGCATGTCCACTCACACGGGTGCGCATTGCGATGCGCCTTCACATTACGATGCGGCTGGCAAAGCGATTGATCAAGTTGATTTGACGACGTATATCGGTGCTTGTCGCGTCATCCATTGCATTGGCCGTCAGCGAGTAGAGCCTGAACATATCGCGGCGCAACTGGCGGGTACTCCGCCGCGGGTTTTATTACGTACTTACTTTGCCGCACCGCAGACTGAATGGGATGATCATTTTCCTTATATTGCACCCGCCACCATAGATCTGTTGGCAAGCCACGGCGTGCGTCTGATTGGGATTGATACGCCCTCGCTCGATCCACAGGATTCAAAAACGATGGATTGCCACTTGACTGTGAAAAAGCATCAGATGGCGATCTTAGAAGGCATCGTGCTGGATGCGGTCAGCGCGGGCGATTATGAGCTGATTGCTCTGCCACTCAAACTGGCGGGACTGGATGCGAGTCCAGTTCGTGCAATTCTTCGTTCGCTCTAAATAGCTACAAAAATAAGCCCTCGTCAAAATCATCGTCCGCTCAATTTTTAACCATACTCATTTTAAATCGCCATGACCACACTCCACCGCCAGCATTGCCTCGACCTCGATGTACAAGATCCTCTTGCCACTTTGCGCGAAGAATTTGATTTGCCCAAGGACGTGATTTACCTCGACGGTAACTCACTCGGTGCAATGCCAAAAGCATCACTGACCCGAGCGCAAGAAGTGATCCGTCAGGAATGGGGTAATGATCTGATCAAGAGTTGGAATAAAGCAGGTTGGTTTGATTTGCCATCTCGTCTGGGTGACATGCTGGCGCCACTGATTGGTGCCGCGCCGGAAGAAGTGGTGGTGACGGATTCGACCTCGATCAATTTATTTAAAGCG
Source organism: Undibacterium sp. GrIS 1.2 (assembly GCF_040544435.1). Lineage (NCBI taxonomy): Bacteria > Pseudomonadati > Pseudomonadota > Betaproteobacteria > Burkholderiales > Oxalobacteraceae > Undibacterium > Undibacterium sp. GrIS 1.2. The sequence goes on along the minus strand of NZ_JBEONP010000014.1, from coordinate 97,684 downwards.
CTAGCGGCGGCTTTGCATCTTCAGGCCAGCAATCCTGCTACAGCCGATCGTAAAGTCATCGTGACCGAACGTAGCAACTTCCCGACTGATATCTATATGGCGGAGGGCATTACCCGCTGGCTGGATCGTGGTTATCAAATCAAACTGGTAGACACACCAGACCAATTGGCGGCGGCGATCGACCAGACTACCGCGGTCGTGATGCTGACTCATGCGAATTACCGCAGTGGCTATTTACATGACATGGTCGCAGTGACTGCGCACGCGCATACACAAGGAGCTTTAATGCTATGGGATCTGGCACATTCAGCCGGTGCGGTGCAAGTGGAATTAAACCAGGCGCAAGCGGATTTTGCCGTGGGATGTACTTATAAATATTTAAACGGCGGGCCAGGTGCTCCGGCATTTATCTGGGTGGCAGCACGCCACCAAACGGCATTTTCTCATCCTTTGTCCGGCTGGTGGGGTCATGCAACACCATTTGAAATGGCACCGTCGTTTGTTGGCACACCAGGCATTCGTCGGGCGCTGTGTGGTACACAGCCGATTGTCTCTTTGGCGATGGTGGAATCAGGTCTGGCAGTATTTAGCAAAACCTCGATGGCTGCGATCCGTGCAAAATCCTTAGCACTGACTGAGCTATTTATTCAATTGGTCGAATCACGTTGCGCCAATCAATCCCTGGAACTCGTCACACCGCGCGATCAGGCGCGGCGCGGCAGCCATGTCAGTTTTACACATCCACATGGTTATGCGGTAATGCAGGCGCTGATCGCGCGCGGCATCATTGGCGACTACCGCGAGCCTGCCATCATGCGCTTTGGTTTTACCCCGCTGTATACCAGTTTTGTCGATGTGTGGGATGCCGTCGAAGGTCTTCGCGATATTCTCGAATCCCAAGCCTATGAGTTAAATGCAGAACGTCATGCGGTGACTTAAGCAATCCGATATCAAGCTAAAAACGCCTCCTCAATTACTAAATAAAACACTCATTATGACTAGCGACATCGACAACGACAGCACAGAACAAGCTCCCGGCGGCGCCAGCGAGAATGCCGGAAAATGCCCGGTCTCATGGCATGGCGCCAAAATGGATTTTAAAAATGATATGAGCTATGGCGACTATCTGGGTCTGAATCAAATCCTGTCAGCACAACATCCCCGCTCACCCAACCATAACGAAATGCTGTTCATCATCCAGCATCAAACCAGCGAACTATGGATCAAGCTAATGCTGCATGAACTGCACGCGGTGCGTGCGCAATTGCGTGCTGGCGACTTACCACCGGCATTTAAAATGCTCTCGCGGGTTGCTCGCATCATGGACCAACTAGTGCACGCATGGGATGTCTTGGCAACCATGACGCCGAGCGAATACACTGCGATCCGGCCATATTTGGGCAACTCATCTGGCTTCCAGTCACATCAATACCGTGAGCTGGAATTTTTACTCGGGAATAAAAACGCTAGCCTGCTTAGCGTGCATGAAACCAATACTGAAGCACATACCAGCTTGTCCGATGCGTTGCATGCGCCCTCGATCTATGACGAAGCCATCATGCTCATGGCACGCCAGGGATTTGCCATTGATGCAGCACGTTTAGCGCAAGACTGGACGCTTAATGTCGAGCCAAACGAGTCCGTCAAAACCGCCTGGTTACAGGTGTACCAGCAGCCAGAGCAACATTGGGTACTGTACGAACTAGCAGAAAAATTAGTCGATATGGAAACCGCTTTCCGCATCTGGCGCTTCCGCCACGTGACTACGGTGGAGCGGATTATCGGCTTTAAAGTCGGCACCGGCGGCACAGCAGGCGTCAGCTATCTGCGCAAAATGCTCGACGTGGTGTTGTTCCCAGAGCTATTTTCACTCCGCACGGCTTTGTAAAATCACAGGCAAGCTTATCAAGTCACCAAGCAAGTAAATAATATACTCCTATCCAGTAAATTTAATTGTCCATATAAAGTCTGGACAATACGACTATTTTATAAAAATAGTGGGGGAGTATATGATTTTACGCCTCAAAAACGACGGTATATGAAGGTACAAAAAGCCAAGTCATTAAAAATATTCTGACGAATATTGTTTAACATGTTTTTTTGCTCACATTTTGATTTATTATTTGTTAACAATGTTTAACAGTCCAGAGCGGCAATCATCATGTGAACACGGATTCGTTTTCCGCATCCGACTTAACTGAATTAGCGCTGCTCTGCCCCGTCGCTTTCCAGCAACTGAGAAAGCACAATTCCTTAAGGTGAGGCCGCAGATGCCAGATCCCTCGCAAGTCACTCAGATCAGTAGCACGGCGACAGGCGTGGCAGAATCACCGCCTGAAGATACCGCTTCTACCTCTCCACCACAGCGTCCCCAAACGCCGTTGTTACCGCAACGCGGCTGGTTTGGATTACGCGAAAAATTGTTGATGCTAGTGATCGGAGTCGCCATCGGCTGCCTGTTTGTGGCAATGGCGACTTGCTACTTTGTTAGCCAACGCTCGATGGAACTGGTGATCGAATCACATCTGGCGTCGGTGGCACGTTTGCATGCGCAACGGATAGACGAATTCAACGCATTTCTGCGCACGCAAGTGCGCCTGATCAGCACCAGAACTCAGTTGAGTAAATCGGTCAGCAATTACATCGATCAACGCAATCCCGACGCATTGGACTTGACCAAGCAAATGCTGGAAGACGCCAAACGGTCTGCGTCCTCATTAGATAACGTATTGGTATATGGGCTGGATGGCAAACTGATCGCATCGATTTCTGCCATCAGCCAAGAATCGCAACAGCTAGATACCCGTACCCGGGACGCCCTGCTGACCAGCCAACAAGTTACCAGTAGCATCATGGGGTCAGATGGCAAGCGGCTAATGCGTGCAGGCGGCCCTTTGATGGATGGACAACGCGCTATTGGTATTCTGGTTGTGCTGAATAGTCTGGAACCTTTGCGTGCGATGTCGAGTAGTAGCGCAGGCTGGATATCCGAGGAACTGATCATCACCGAAGCTGACAGCGAAGGACGTGTGCGACCGCTGACACCGCTGCGTTTTGCGATGCTGGATGATGTCCCGGTCGCCGAATTAACACGAATTAAAAATCCCTACTCTGGCACATCAGAAGAACATCATCTGCTGGCAGGCAAAGATTATCGTGGTGTGTCGGTACTGGCTTATACGCAAACATTGACTCAGCCAAACTGGACCGTGATGGTCAAAATTGATCAGGAAGATGCATACAAACCTATCTACGATCAGCGCAATCTATGGCTAGCCTCGATCTTGGTGATATTGGTCATTGTGGCGCTAATTGCAGTCTGGCTATCCAGCCATTTCAGCCTGCCTATCATGCGTCTGGCTGAGGTTGCCGTGATGATCGCCAGCGGCGACATCAAGCGCCGCATGAACCATCAATCAAGAGATGAACTAGGCATGCTGTCTTATGCCGTCAATCGCATGGCCGACGAACTGGTCGACGTGAGTGAAGAATTAGAAACTCAATTACGCCTACAGCATGACAAAGCAGACCGTCTCAATGAACAATTAATCCACGCCAATAACGAGTTGCACTGGTTATCGCGTACCGATGCCCTCACCCGCTTATTTAATCGCCGTACGTTAGAAGAAACCTTAGAAAGTGAATGGCTGCGCGCCATCCGCAACCATCATTCGATGGCAGCGATTATGATCGATATCGATTTTTTTAAACTGATCAACGACGTATCAGGACATGCCAACGGTGACGAATGTCTGCGTCGTTTTGCGGGCGTATTAAAAGAGACCGCACAACGCAGCGGCGACTTTGTCGCCCGCTACGGCGGTGAAGAATTTGTAGTGCTAGTGGTCGATGCCGATCTGGATCAGGCACTGGCATTTGCAGAACGAATTCAGGCACGATTGGCAGAAGAAGCGATTCCGCATCCCTCCTCTATCTTAGGACCGGTGATCACCGTTAGTATCGGCATTGCTGCTTGCTTCCCAAACAAAGACGGAGCGCCACGTGAACTGATGTCGCTGGCAGATCAGGCTTTGTATCTGGCAAAATCAAGGGGCCGCAACAGAATAGAAAGTCTAGTAAAAACCGAACCAAAATAAAACAGGCGACAAGAACATTGCCTTGTCGCCTGTTTTTAATCGCGGCTTTTAACTGCGTTTTTTATTACTTTTTTATGGTGCTTGCTAATTAAAATTACTGATTAAAATTGTTGATTAAGCTGATATAGCAAAGCACGCCATATCAGCCGCAATCAACAGAGATATTCAATATTAAAACGCCGCAATACCAGTCTGGGCACGACCCAAAATCAAAGCATGAATATCGTGTGTACCTTCGTAAGTATTCACCACTTCCAGATTCACCAGATGGCGTGCCACGCCAAACTCATCCGAGATACCGTTGCCACCCAACATATCACGTGCCATACGAGCGATATCTAATGATTTTCCGCAAGAATTACGCTTCATGATCGAGGTAATTTCTACCGAAGCAATGCCCTCATCCTTCATGCGCCCCAAACGTAAGCAACCTTGCAAGGCCATCGTGATTTCAGTTTGCATGTCAGCCAATTTTTTCTGAATCAATTGATTCGCAGCCAGCGGGCGACCAAATTGCATACGATCCATCGTGTATTGACGCGCGGTGTGCCAGCAAAATTCTGCCGCACCCAGAGCACCCCAGGCAATACCATAGCGCGCAGAATTCAGGCAGGTGAACGGACCTTTTAAACCCTCGACATTCGGCATCAGATTTTCTTCAGGGACAAATACATTGTCCATCACGATTTCACCGGTAATCGAGGCACGCAAACCCACCTTGCCGTGGATCGCCGGTGCGGATAAACCCTTCCAGCCTTTTTCCAAAATAAAGCCGCGGATACGACCATCATCGGTCTTCGCCCACACTACAAATACATCGGCGATCGGGCTATTGCTGATCCACATTTTGGCACCGCTCAGCGCATATCCACCAGGGACAGTTTTCGCCCGCGTGACCATGCTGCCAGGGTCAGAACCGTGATCAGGCTCAGTCAAACCAAAACAACCAATCCACTCACCTGTTGCCAGCTTAGGCAAATATTTCTGCTTCTGCGCCTCACTACCAAATTCATTAATCGGCACCATCACCAGCGAGCTTTGCACACTCATCATCGAGCGATAACCAGAGTCAATACGCTCTACCTCGCGTGCCACCAGACCATAACAAACATAGTTAAGACCAGCACCGCCGTATTCTGTAGGGATGGTCGAACCGAGCAAACCCAGTTCACCCATTTCACGAAAAATTGCCGGGTCTGTTTTCTCATTACGGAAAGCGTCCAATACCCGAGGTGCCAGCTTCTCCTGACAATACACACGTGCAGCCTCTTGCACCATGCGCTCGTCATCAGTCAACTGCGATGACAACAATAAAGGATCGTCCCAATGAAATGATGCTTTTGCCATTTGTCTCTCTCTGTAATTAATATAAAAATGTCAGGCGAGTATTTTAATACTTTAGTTATACCTGTATTTATTTCTTGCAGAAATTTCTATTTTGCCAATTTCTTACGACAAGTTTAATCCGATAGTGATCACGCTGCGCTTTTGAGTTTGAAGCTAGTTTGATCCTGGTCATAACGCCGTAATACTTCAGCCGTAAGATAACTATATCTGCTGTACGTGCAACCGATATGCCCGATGGCAGCCAGGTGCGCCTTGCCCGATTAGGACAAGGTCAGCACCGCGCCCAATTCTATGCCAGCGCATCAACGCGACGGCAATCAATCATCCCAAACTATTTACTGTATTTCTGAGATAAAAAATAATATCTCGGAATTTGAGCTTATTAAAGTATGCCAATGAGCTTGGATGGCAAATAGGTGATTGACAGACAACGCGTGATTGTTTGCGCCACGGAACCAGATATTTTTTGATTTGGGAATAATGCAGTATGGCTTTGGTCCCTCCGACTGGAATCGAACCAGTATCCCACGCTTAGGAGGCATGTGCACTATCCATTGTGCTACGGAGAGACGCTAATCGAGCTGGAGTATTACTTGCTCTTTGGAAGAAGCCGCATCTTACCTGAGCGGGGCTGAACAATCAATTCGGCTGTTTTTAGAGATGCGCTTTCTCTATGAGGTCACGCACTCAAGTACAATACTGCCTTTATTCATCCAATTGCAGCAGATTACCGTCAATTTCGGTCGTGTTTAAGGAAATTGTCTCATCTGCAAACGCTCTAATCAGTTCATCTTTTTGTTCACCAGGTAATTATGGCAGTCATTTCTCTCAGCAATGCCCAATTGGCATTCGGTCACGTCGCCCTGCTCGATCATGCAGAATTTTCTATTGAGACCGCAGAACGCGTCGGTCTGATCGGTCGCAACGGCACAGGCAAATCATCTTTGCTCAAGATTATTGCGGGCACGTCCAAATTGGATGATGGCTTACTCGTCATGCAGCAAGGCATCAAGATCGCGTATGTCGAACAAGAGCCACAATTTTCGCCTGACATCAGAGTCTTTGATGCGGTGGCATCCGGTATGGGCGAGATGGCTGCGCTTTTGCAAGAATATGAAGAGCTGACCGGTCAGTTTGGTGGCGACAATGATGATGCCTTAATGGAGCGCATGCATGACATCCAGATCAAACTGGATGCGGCAGATGCATGGAGTCTGACTAACAAGGTTGAAACTACCTTAGACAAACTTAATCTCAGCGCAGATGCGATCATGAGTACGCTTTCTGGCGGGATGAAAAAACGTGTCGCGCTAGCATGCGCCTTGGTCAGTGCGCCCGATGTGTTGCTGCTGGATGAACCGACCAACCATTTGGATTTCTCGTCTATTCAATGGTTAGAAGCTTTATTGCGCGATTTTAAAGGTAGCGTGCTGTTTATTACCCATGATCGTAGCTTCCTGGATAACGTCACGACACGGATTATTGAATTAGATCGCGGCAAAATCACTTCTTACCCCGGCAACTTCACGACGTATCAAACGCGTAAAGAAGAACAGTTGGAAAATGAGGAAGTTGAGAATGCCAAGTTCGACAAATTTTTAGCGCAAGAAGAAGTCTGGATACGTAAAGGCGTCAAGGCACGCCGCGTACGTGACGAAGGTCGTGTCAAACGTCTAGAAAATCTGCGTGCGCAACGTAGCGTGCGCCGGGATCAGCAAGGTCAGGTCAAACTGGATGTCACTACTGGCGAACGTTCAGGCAAGATCGTGGCGGAACTGGAAAACGTCTGCAAATCATTTGGCGAAAAAGTCATCGTTACCGATTTCTCCAGCATCATCATGCGCGGCGATAAGATTGGTTTGATTGGTCCAAATGGCGCGGGTAAAACAAGCCTGCTGAAATTAATTCTTGGACAAGATGAGCCAGACAGCGGCACCATCAAACAAGGTAGCAAATTACAAATCGCCTATTTTGATCAGATGCGTGCTCAGTTGGATGATGAAATGAGCTTGGCAGAGACTATTTCTCCGGGTAGTGATTTTGTCGAAATCAATGGCCAGCGCAAACACGTGATGTCGTACTTGGGCGACTTTTTGTTTGCCCCAGAACGCGCTCGCTCTCCGGTGAAGTCATTGTCTGGTGGCGAACGTAATCGCTTGCTGTTAGCCCGTTTGTTTGCCAAGCCAGCCAACGTTTTGGTGCTGGATGAGCCAACTAATGATCTGGATATTGATACCTTAGAATTGCTGGAAGAACTATTGGAAGACTACGATGGCACGGTATTCTTGGTCAGCCATGATAGAACCTTCCTGGATAATGTCGTCACACAAGTGATCGTGGCGGAGGGCGATGGACAATGGGGTGAATTTATCGGTGGCTACAGCGACTGGGAGCGTTATCGCAATAGCGTGCCCGTCACAAAAAAAGTGAAGAATACGTCGCCGTCAGAAGTTAAAACAGAAGCGAAAGTAGCACTCGCAGCCAAAAAGAAACTCAGCTACAAAGAGCAAAAAGAATTAGATGAATTGCCAGCCTACATCGCAAAACTGGAAGCAGAACAAGAAGCGATTACTGAAACTTTGGCTGATAGCGATTTCTACAAAAATAATTCGTCAGATGAAGTCAAAAAGCTGAATGATCGTTTTGCCGAGATTGATGAAATCTTGCTAGTCGCAATTGATAAATGGGATAGATTGGGTAGCTAATCCGCTACATTGATCTGAATTACATCAAATCAACTAGTGGCTATGCTTAGTCACTGTCACTTAGTAAGTACTACTTAACAATTCTCGCTTAACAAGTATCACCTAACGTCGTTCCAGAAAAAACTGGAGCGACGTTTTTACATGCGCTTTTATATACGCTACTACATGCGTTAATACATGCGTTAACACCTGCACATATTTATGGTTCAGCGCTCGCTTTTACGAAAATCTTTCAGGCGAAATCCCATTACAAATAAAGAAGCAAAGTACGTCACCATGCAGGTCAAAATAATACCCAGCAAAATAGCAAAACGGATCCACCCGTTGCTACGCAAAGCAATCCAGTCAAACTGATTTGCGGACAAAACTGCAACGATACCCATTAACACCAGTGCCACGAGTAATTTCACCAAAAAAAGTAGCCATCCTTTTTCTGGCACATAAATACCCCGACGCCGCAAGCCCATATACAACAAGGTCGCATTCATCCAGGCACCCAAGCCTATTGATAACGCCAAGCCAGCGTGCTGTATGTAGGGCACAAATAGCAAGTTCATCAGCTGGGTAGAAATCATCACGATCACCGCAATTTTCATCGGCGTGCGAATATTTTGTTTCGCATAAAATCCCGGCGCCAAAATTTTAACCACGATCAATCCCGTCAATCCTATGCCATATGCCGCCACCGCCTGCGCGGTCATGTGCACAGCTTCGGCACCAAATTTGCCATGGTTAAACAAAGTCGCTGTGAGGGGAACAGGTAAAGTTGCCAGCGCTACTGCGGCAGGCATCGCCAGCAAACAGGTCAAGCGCAGACCCCAATCTAACAAAGAAGAATATTCATGTGTATCCGCATCAAAATTCGCCTTAGACAAACTGGGCAATAAAACCGTACCTAATGCAACGCCAAGTAAAGCAGTCGGAAACTCCATCAACCGATCTGCCGATGCCAACCAAGACATGCTGCCATCCCGCAAATGCGATGCCCAGGTCGAATTAATCAAAACACTGATCTGGGATACAGAGACCGCCAACACAGCGGGACCCATTTGCCGCAAGATACGACGCACACCAGGGTCGCGCAAACCAAACAAAGGATTCAAATGAAAGCGTGGCAACATCCCAATCCTTACCAGGGAGGGTACTTGTATCGCCAGCTGCATTACACCGCCGACAAATACCGCAATTGCTAAAGCATAAATCGGCTGCGCTAATAAAGGTGCCAGATACAATGAACCTAGAATCGATGACACGTTCAATAGCACTGGAGTAAAAGCTGGGATTTTAAATTCGCGCCACGTATTTAAAATCCCGCTCGCTAATGCCACTAAGGACATAAACCCAATGTAAGGGAACATGATGCGCGTCATCATCACCGTGACATTAAATTTAACAGGATTGTCAGCAAATCCTGATGCAAACAAATAGACTAAAATTGGCGCTCCGACCACGCCAATGATGCAAGTCAAAAGCAATGCCCACGTCAAGACAGTTGCGACATCATCCACCAACTCTTTAGTCGCCTCATCCCCTTTTTGATTCTTATATTCGGCCAAAATTGGTACAAAGGCTTGCGAGAACGCACCCTCAGCAAATAAGCGCCTGAAAAAATTAGGAATACGAAACGCAGCGTTGTAAGCGTCAGTCAAAGCATCTGCACCAAAAGCACTATTAATCAGTACCTCACGAAGCAAGCCAGTGATCCGCGATAGCATGGTTATGCCACTAATAGTGGCGAGCGTTTTGAGTAAGTTCATGGAGCGGCATTATAACGGTAGCCTCAGCAAGAGGCGCATCTACTTGGCATAGAAATAATTTAGCAATCGGAATCTGACAATAATCATAAAAAAACAAGCGTGGAGCACGCCAGCTAAAGTTGCCTCCCTATGACAGAGGGCGCCAGAACAAAACATTTGCTGCCAAAACTTTATCTGCTATAATTGCGAGCTTCGCAAATGAGCAACAATGCGAAATCCGGAGAGATGGATGAGTGGTTTAAGTCACACGCCTGGAAAGCGTGCGTAGGTTCATAGCCTACCCGGGGTTCGAATCCCCGTTTCTCCGCCAGCATAGATAAAATAAGGCTCTCCTCGTGAGAGCCTTATTTTTTGCCGTTCAAACTGAATGTGCTATTCAATTCAATTTCCACAGTCCGCACTAAATTTTACTTTTAGAGTAAATTGAGTGATCAACAGCTTACCTACCACCTTAGGTCAGTTGCCTTTTGACCTCTGAAGTCTTCAACCAATTTGACTAAATCCTTGAGAGAATTTGTTAATTCCTCATGACCATTATCTGAGGAGTATTCCATAAATTTTAACCGCATAGATTCCGACGCAACTTCTAGCACGGCGGGATGAACTTCGTCTCTCGGTAAAGTCATGTAATGAAATGGCATGCGCCCATGAGCAAACTGAACATCTTCAAACAAAAGACGTATATCTGGATCGTCAGTACCACAGCCAACAAACAAAAAAGTATGTGTTAACACTAATGATTTAAGAATTTCATAAAAAAGTACGTATTTTGTACGAGCTTTCGCATAATCATTTCTTGTAAAAATTATCTCCTGGGGAGTGTTCGCAGATCCATGGGTTTTAAGAAGCAATCGTACGTCGCCCCCCAACAAATAATTCGCAATGTCCTGACTAGTGTGATCTTTTATTATGATTGTGCTCTTGGATGTGTTTGAGGCATAAGTATCATAAATATTGTCAAAATTTGGACTCGCCACTATTGACGCGTCTAAATTGTATATATGTTCATGGATAGCTGCGTGGCCGTATCCTTGACCTTGATATTCTTTTTGCACTAGGTCAATAAATTGGTCTGGCTTAAGCCTTTTTTTGATTAGTTCACAAGCCGTTAGGAAGTCTTTCCTATTGATTAATTCATCGATATGCTCTGTATTGTCAAGAGTTTGAGAGCATCCTTTTAAAAATTGCTCCCACGTTGCGGGTCTTTTTCCAGCTATGTTTTGTGAATTTCTCGAAACACCTGCACCAATGACTATTACGCAACGTCTTCTACCTATTGCTTGCACTAATTCAATTGGCCAATGAATCATTGAGAAATTCTTTCATAGAATTTTTGGGAAATACTATGAAAAAATTCACCTGCCTCTGTAACCCGTGAATATTGAGAACCAACAATTCCGTCTTTAGATCCAAGATCAAAAATCGGTGCATGCGCTTGTTGCGATAACGGGACTACACTACTTAATGTTGGTATCACACCTAAATCAACCATTTCTGGATTCACATTGAAAAATAAGCAAAGATTATTAATTTCTTTTGTCTGCTTTTCGATTATTCGCTCGAATGCCATGACGGGTTGGCGAGTTCCACCTTTGCTTTTCGCCTGATATTGCTGCATTACAAATCCTAAAAATTTTAAACTCCAACTGACATCATGATTTTGAATTTGAAATGCACAACCTTCTTGCTTTTGATGCCGTTCAATTGCATCGTTTAAACCAGTCATCCAATTTTGAAATGATTTAATTATATTTTCTACTGCCATCAGACTAAAAATATCAACTGAAAGCGGCATGACGAAATAGTCTACGGCTAACAATACTGACCTGTTCAATGCACCTAAAGATGGTCCCATATCAACAAGCACGAGATCATAGTTTCCCAAGCGACTAATTAATTCTTTGATCGCGTATGTAGTTTGAAATCCTCTAGGATCTCCATTTTTTGTTGACGCCCAATCGGTAGCTAATAAATCCTCACGAATTGACAACTTAGGATCGCCAACGATTAAATCAACGCAGAATCTAGTACTTCTAACAATTGTAGGCAGTTCTGTTGGATATCCTTGCCCACGACGGACGGGTTCATAAAACGAATCTAAACTATAGTGGGTATCGTCTAATAAAATCCCCTCCAATTCATCATCATTAAGCAAATACGCCGAAGCATTACATTGTGGATCTGCATCAATAATTAATACCTTCTGATTTTTTACCTTTGACAATGATGCCGCCAAATTACATATCAAAGTAGTTTTACCAACTCCACCTTTGTTATTAAAAAATCCAATACTTTTCATGACGATCCTTCAAAAACGTTCTGATTGATTTGGTTTCTATTTTCAGAATCACCTACGAAAAACTCAGTAGAAATCGCGAAAAAAAGAATTGAGATAAATATATTTCATGAAATTATAGCAATGATTTTGATTTCGCCAGTAGATCCTTTTTGGCAAATCTCAGCTATGAGCTTACCAATACATATTTCTTAAACCGCAATAAAAATCTCAACAATCATATTTTTATTCCAGTGGTTCAACAAATTCTGATTTTTGCCTACAGACACTCCCAGTAATTTTGCTGTCAGTATGAAATAAAAGAGTTGCAGTATGCTCCAAAGTTTTTGCGTCATTGGCACATTTAGGAGCATAAATCATGTTCCGTAAATAGTTCGATTACTTTGATTAAGCCCAGCACCCGGGTAAAAGTCGGTCTTCCAACGCAAATCCAAAGTTGCGTCGCGCATTGCGATGTGACATAGTAATCGGGACATAGTTAAACTATTTTGAGTAAGACGATCAATTGTCACTCCGGATATCAAATGGCTCTTTCCCGAATATCACTGCTCACCCTGTTCCTTCTCTTTGCTAAATTTGCCGCGCCTGCCTTTGGTGGCGAGTTGGTGGTCATTGAAAAAGAAGAGATCACCAAAAAAACAGCCGATGGTGCATTTGTCGGACGCTTTCAGACCGATCTTGGGAAGCTATTGGCAGAGCAAATGGGGCGTACTCTCATAGTTCTTGATCTGCCTCGTAAGCGATTTTCTCCTGCGTTAAAATCAGGTAGTGGTGATATTCTTTGCGGCTTTATTCCGCCTTGGATGCCGGGTGATTTTGATTGGAGTCAGTCATTTATTCCCGTGGCGGACATCGTCATATCTGTCAGTAGTGTGCCTAAACCTGCTTCTATCCAAGATTTAAAAAATAAGCGCATAGGTACGGTATTAGGCTTTACTTACCCCGAACTAGAAAATGAATTAGGTAAAAATTTTTTACGTGATGATGCCCCGTCGATTGACTCATCTTTGCGCAAGTTAATGGCTGGTCGCTTTGATTATATGACGACGACCATGTCAAATTTAAATGAACATCTCAGGCTGGGCGATCTTTCTGTTACGCTCAATCCCCCTTTAATCATTAAGCAGTTCAACACAAAATGTGCTGTCTCTAAAAACGGTCGGGTCAAACTGAGTGAGCTTAATAAAGCGATTGATGCGATTGTGAAGAACGGGGAATTTGCTAAGCTGTTAGCACGCTACCGACCAGAACATTAATAAGAAAAATCTTAACTGAGATTAAATTCCGGTTAAAAAACTCCTCCTACAATGACAAAAATTACGCCGCCATCAGGCACGGCCAATAGCAGCCATCACTTGCACCCACGGAATCGACATCAAGGTCACTATGACTTTGCCAGATTGACCCCATTGGATGCTGAGCTGGCAATGCTGGTAAGCACCAACACGCATCAAAAAACACCGCAACAATCTCAACAGCAAACACATCAAAAAACCACCATAGACTTTACCGATCCTGTCGCAGTAAAAGCCCTCAACCGAGCGTTGCTTAAGGATTATTACGGCATTCAGGGCTGGGATATTCCGGCACATAATTTGTGTCCACCTATACCAGGGCGCGCGGATTATCTGCATTATCTTGCCGATCTGCTGGCATCTGGCAACGCTGGAAAAATACCAAAAGGGTCAGCGGTACAAGTGTTAGATATTGGTGTGGGTGCTAGCTGTATTTATCCGCTGATTGGTAATAAGGAATATGGCTGGCATTTTGTCGGCACTGATATCAACTCGGAATCAATCACCAATGCGCAGACGATTTTAGAGGCAAATCCTGCGATGAAACCAGCAATACAATTGCGCTTACAAACCTCGGCCAATACGATTTTTAAAGGCGTCGTTAGCGATGATGATTGGTTTGACCTGAGCTTATGTAACCCACCTTTTCATAGCTCCGTCAAAGAGGCTAGCGCCGGAACGCAGCGCAAATGGGAAAATCTTGGTAAAGAAGCTGCGAGTGCGCCCACTGTAAATTCAGCTAACACAGCGAACTCGCCAGCATCTACAACATCGCCATTACTCAATTTTGGTGGGCACGATGCCGAGCTCTGGTGCCCAGGTGGAGAACTGGTATTCATACAGCGTATGATTAAAGAAAGCGCTCAGATACCAACGCGCTGCTTTTGGTTTAGTAGTTTGGTGTCCAAATCAGCCAACCTGCCGGGTATTTATGCAGCACTAAAACAAGCTGGCGTACATGACAGTAAAACCATCGCGATGGTTCAGGGGCAAAAACAAAGTCGCTTCGTTGCATGGACTTTTCTTAACACTAGCCAACAGACGGCCTGGCGCAAATTACGTTGGTCAAAAGTGTGACTGATTTTTCTCTCCACAAATACCAGACGCTCGATGGCATACGCGGTGTTGCGGCCTTGTTGATTGTGTTATTTCATACTGCGGATTATTTTGGCCAGGTGTACTTCCCTGAGAGCTATCTGGCGGTAGATTTATTTTTTGTCTTAAGCGGTTTTGTGATCGCTAAAGCCTATGCGCAACGGCTGGCAGATGGTTTATCCGCCGGCGGGTTTATGCGATTGCGACTGATCCGGCTGTACCCTTTGTATGCGTTAGCCACTGTGCTGGGGATTGTGTCGTTCGCGGCTAGTGTGTTGGCAGGGAAGAATGCAGCACAGTGGAGTACCAGCGATTTAATTATTAACTCGGGGTTGGCGATATTGCTGCTGCCCTCACCTTTTACGCCGCAGTTATATGCGATCAATGCGCCATCCTGGTCGCTATTTTTTGAACTTATCGCCAATGCTTTGTATGCGGTCTTGCACCGTTTTTTGAACACGAGCATCTTACTATTAACGATCGCCATTTCTGCCATCGCTTTGCTAGCTTGCACGGTATATTTTGGCAGCCTCGATGTAGGTTACAAGTGGACGCATGCGGTGGGCGGAATACCCCGAGTGCTGTATTCATTTTGTATGGGTCTATTGATTGCGCGGCTGAGTGGTGTACAAGGCGGTGTGCAAGGTGGTGCGCAGAGTAACGATGCTGTTTTTAGTGATGCATTAAGGCGTGTATTGGCGGACTTTAAACTTCCATCATCCATACTACTTTTATTGACGCTGCTGACTCTGTCCGTGACACCGACTGACGCCATCCGTCCCTGGTATGACTTGGGTGCGGTGCTCATTTTATTTCCCTTGATTGTTGTACTCGCCGCCAGATCCGAACCTCGCTCTCTTGGTCTGAAAAAAATCTGCATTTTTCTAGGCGCAATCAGTTACGCGATATATGTTTTGCATGTGCCGATATTTATTTTAGTCACCATCGCTAGTAAAAAACTGGGACTACATGATCTTGCCGACTTTGCGCCATTCTCTGGTGTGCTGTTGTTACTGGTGTTGGTCTGTTTTGCCCGGATCGCGGATCGAGTGTATGACCAGGCGATGCGGCGATGGCTGGGGCAATTTCTGACTAGAGACTAGATTGGAAAGCTGATTCAGAACTAGATTCAGCGATCAATCTGATCGCAAACACGATAAAGCATCTAGCGATTTATTAAACTTCAGCATTAATAACGCAACTCACACAAATATATACTCCTATTAAGTATATTTATATTGTCCATACAATTACTGGTCTGGCGGCTATTTTTAATAAAATTAACGGGGAGTATATTCGACCTCATCTGCGAACATCATCTTTAAACTTCGCTTTATTGGCCGTCAGGATGATCCACATTAACGGCATACGGACTTTTCCCACCATCGGCAATAAAGCGATCAATCCGTGCTTCCAATACCGGCAACGGCACCGAGCCAAGTTGTAATACCGTGTCGTGAAAAGCACGCAGATCAAACTTATCTTTTAAGGCCGCCTCTGCTTTGTGGCGAGCTTTCCAGATCGCCATCTCTCCCAAAAAATATGACAGCGCCTGTGCTGGCCATGAGATATAACGATCGACTTCGGTTTCTATTTCATGCTCTGATAAAGCGGTGTTCTCATGCAAATAGCTTTGTGCCTGCGTCCGAGTCCAGGCTTTGGCATGGATGCCCGTATCCACCACCAAACGCGCAGCGCGCCAGGCTTGGTAGCTGAGCATGCCAAAGCTTTCGTAAGCAGTTTCATACATGCCCATCTCTGTGCCTAAACGCTCGGCATATAAAGCCCAGCCCTCGCCATAGGCTGAGATATACCCTTGCCGAAACTTTGGACGATGCTTTTGCTCCATCGCGATCGGCATCTGGAAGGCGTGACCCGGTGCGGATTCATGCAAGGTCAGCGCGGGCAAACCATACAAAGCCCGCGACGGCAAGTCATAGGTGTTCACCAGATAAATGCCAGGGCCACCACGACCCGAAGTATAAAACGGTGCCTGATCATCTGGTACGGGAGTAATTGCAAAACGCATACGCGGCAAATAGCCGAAAAAATTAGCCGCTTTGCCATCAAACTTTTTAGCAATATAGGCAGCGCGCATTAATAAGTCTTGCGGAGTTTTTGCATAAAACTGAGGGTCGGTACGTAAAAAAGTGAGGAACGCAGGCAAGTCGCCTTTAAATCCTGTTTGTTGAATGACGGCTGACATTTCCTGGCGAATTTTTGCCATCTCGGTCAGTCCGATTTGATGTATCTGGTCTGGCGATAAATCCAGTGTGGTGAACTCTTGTATCTTTGCTTGGTAATACGCCTTGCCATCTGGCAGGCTCTCGGCACTCAGCTCATTACACGCTTTGGGGAAATATTCTGTCTGCAAAAAAACCAGTAGCTCTTTATGGGCAGGAATCACCAAATCCTGAATCACCTTTATACCTTCAGCACGTAGCTGATTTTGCTGATCCGCACTAAGCGTCGCTGGCATATTCTTGAAGGGCGTGTAGAACACCGTGTCTTGTACCGTCTTGGCGTCAATCACGGACGCAACCGAAGCATCGCGTCCCAGCAAAGTCACTTTAGGCGGGGTAAAGCCGCGCTGCAATCCTGCCCGCATATTGCTGACGTTTTCAGCAAAATACCGTGGCACATCCTTTAACTGAGCAAGGTAATTACGATAGTCGACCAAGCTGAATAAAGGTTTTCTGGCAGCGTAGGTCAGGTCAGACCAAAACGCAGAATCGGCATTCAAAGGCTTTTGATATTCCATCAATATCTGATCATTTAGCAAGGCTTTGATCTGGGCGCGATACACGGCGTAATTGATCTGATCTTCCGTCGATAAAGCTGAAGGATTGATCTTGTCTAACTGGCGCATAACATCCGACCAATACACCAACTTTGCTTGCTGTACTACAGCACCGACCTTGGGCAAACTTGGGCTGACACCACGATCGTTATCTTCGTCAAACTCACCAGTCTGCGCCTGCCGCCACGCAGCTTCTTTTGTGTAGATTGCTTTGAATTGCTGTGCGATTTTAGAGTCGGGCTTAAGGTCAGACTTGAAGTGAGGCTTGAGGTTGGGCGTGGTCAACTGATCTGCGGCAAACGATGGTAGCGATGTCGCTGATAATAGTGAAGTCGATACCAGATAAAAAAATGCAACTGAAAAACGGTTCATTATTTCTCTCAAAAAAGGTGCTACCGAGAATTAGCGCCCGGCAATATCAAAATAAAACAGGGTTGCGGAAAAATAGAGAGGGGAAGAAAACATACTCAGCATCTGTGTGTCTATGTGTTCTTACATCCCCAGATATCTACACCTCTGAGGTAAGGTCTTTTTCTAAACTTGCACCAGATTTAGCACTACCAAATATCATATACTCCCCCACACTTTATTAAAAATACGCCCATTGACCAGTAATTACCTGGACAAATAAATATACTTACCATGAGTATATTAATATAAGCAGAATATAAGCAGAATATAGGCGAATTAGCTAAGCAAATAAAACGGATGAATAAGCTGCCTGAAAAATGTGTGAAACAGATATGAGAGATGTGTGACTTAAAGATCAATCACTTCCGGCTCCACATCAGAGGACATCGCTGGTGCGGACAATGGCAGCAAGATCGTAAAGCTAGTTCCTTCACCGACTTTGCTATCAAGATGGATAGAACCACCCAGGACACCTGTCACCAGGTTGTACACAATATGCATACCAAGTCCTGATCCGCCCTGCCCTAATTTAGTGGTAAAAAACGGATCGAAAACGCGCTTTTGGTCTACCTCCGGAATACCAATGCCGTTATCAGCAAAAACAATCTCAACATGCTGATCGTCTACCAAACGGCTGGTGATCTGTATTTCATCCTTAAGTTCACGCTTAATTTCACCCTTCATCTCACCTTTATCTATTCCATCAAAGCCATGGTTGAGCGCATTGCTCATAAAATTAGTCAATATCTGTCCTAATGGTCCGGGAAAACTATCCATAACAATGCCTGGACTAAACTCTGTCCGCAGACTCAGCACCTCTTTATTAAACATCGGCGCTAAGGTCGTGATGACTTCATCTAAAGAAGTTTTCAGATCAAATATCCGCCGCTGATTACTGGCTTGATCAACCGCGACTTGCTTAAAGCTGCGTATCAGTTCGCGCGCAATACCTAAGGTTTTCATCAGCAGCGCAGTACCCGTGGTTGCACTTTGCAGGTACTCGTCCAAAGCAGAACGTCGCAGTTTACCTGCTGATACATCGTCCAATAGCTCTTTGGTCCTGTCTTGCAAGGTGCTGGCAACAGTGACACTGTTGCCGATAGGCGTGTTGAGTTCATGCGCGACACCGGCAACCAGAGAACCTAATGCGGCCATTTTTTCAGAGCGTATCAATTCATCTTGCGCGTATCGCAATGATTCCATGGCTTCTGCCAATTCGATATTGGCTTGCTCCAGCTTCAAGGTTCGCAACCGGACGCGGGCTTCTAACTGCACGGTCATGTCACGTATCTCTTGCTCTACCTGATACTGCCTGGTGACATCCAGCAAACTGAAAATGAAGACTTTATTACCCGCCATATCAAACAAGCGCGCAGATAACAGGCAAGTCAATACGCGACCATCGTAACGCCGGTGCAACATCTCAAAGCGATCTACCCGTCCCTCATTTAATAGAAGCTGCATCATCAAAGCACGCTGTTCAGGCTTATCCCAAAATGCTAACTCGACTGCAGTACGTCCGATCACCTTTTCGCGCGGGAACCCAAACTGCTGGAGCCAGATGTCATTCACTTCAATGACTGACTTAGTTTCAACATCGACCAAGCCCAGTGGGATCGGTGACAACTGAAAAATCGTGGAATATTTATGTTCGTTTTCACGTAATAAACGTTCAGCATCAGCCCGTGCTTGTTCGGTTGCAAGTTCCTGCTCAATGTTTTGCGAGGCTATTAATAAATAGGTCTCATTTTCAGATTCAAATTTAGAGCCAGAAACGCGGCATTGAAAAATGTGACCATCCTGATGACGAAAAGAGATCTGCATATTTCTCACTTCACCATCACGATTGATCAACTCTACTAATTTATTCCTTTGTTCAATCTCCGCCCATAAATTGATGTCGGCTGAGGTAACGCCGATCACTTCATCTCTGGACCAGCCAGAAAGCGACTTCCAATTACGATTGACGTCGATATAGTAACCATCCCTCATCCTGGTCACGGTCAAGGTCACAGGTACCAGTTGGAATACTTTCTCAAACAGCGCCTTACGCTCTTGCAGGACATGTTCTGCATGCTTACGCACGTCCATTTCTGTTTGTATCGCATGCAAGGCCGCATCGGTGTGATGTTGCTGATCAACGATTGCAGCGATCAGCAACATCATGCCAATGCTCAGGTCAATCAAACTGGTCGCTGCAAGACCCCAAAAGATGAAAATATCCGGAATTATGTAGCAACCGCACAAAGCTTTTCCTGATTTAAAAACCTACAATCGCCCTAGTAAATCATCATTTTCTAGGAGCGTCAAATGGCAGAATCAATGGTTGTATCCGGGCTGGTCTCAAAGCGCGCCGAAGTCGCTGGACAAATCGCCTCATTCAAAACAGAAATCATCCGGTTGCAAGGCGCATTATCGCACCTCGATGGCAGCATCAAGCTATTCGCACCGGAATTTGACCTGCGCACTGTCAAGGCCAAGCGCACGAACAAGCGCAATCAATATTTCGCGAAGGGAGAAGCGCAGCGTATGGTGCTAGACGCCATGCGCGAAGCTGGCAAGCCGTTGAATAGCCGTGAAATCACCGACCGACTACTCAAACGCAAAGGTATTGCATCCAGTGCCGAGTTAATCGCACGAATTCAAAAGAACGTCATCGCCGTACTGCACCGCCAGGATGGTCAATTGCTGGAACAGGTAGAGAACAATGACGAACACGGCGCGATGAAATGGGTGATTATCTGAACCGGTTGATTCAAGCCGCCAACAGTTCGGCTACGCGCTTATTGCCCTGCCAATATCCGCACCAGTCCCGGCTGGTCGGTGTCGCAGCACACTTCGTGCAAATGTCATCGAAAATATCGCCATTACTCATGCGGCGAGTGTCTTCGCGGTACGCCGCTTCATTCGCATAGTTGTTCAGGTATAGATTGCCGAACTTGTGGCATTGGCCGTACTGCATGCGGCGGAAGCGTGAGAAATACGACTCGGCCAGATTGTTCGTGGTTCCGGCATCGCTACGGTATTCAACGGCATGGTTGACACGGCGCGTATCAAATTTAGCATGCAGGCCATCGTAGGCCGTCGATTCATCGGCGCAAATCACAGAACCCTTCTGCACATACAAATCGGCCAGTTTGCCGACATCGGCTTGGTTCTCTGCCTTAATCACAAATGACATGGTTTTGTTCGCGCCCTGGATCGTATCGCCGATGATGCTGACCTTCTGGCGCATCACGAACACACAGCGCTTGTCGGGCTTTTGATTCTCCACCAGGCGGCGATCAACCCGGTCTTCCTTCTTATTCTTTGGGCGGACATGACCGTTGACATAAGCACCGTCCATGTGGATCTCACCGGAGAGTTGTGATGTATCGCGCTGTTCCATCAAGGACTCGCGGATTTTATGGGTGAGCACGAAGGCGGTTTTGTATTGCACATCTAAATCACGCCCCATTTGCAGGGCTGAAATACCTTTGACGGCATTGGTGTAGATCGCAATTGCCGCCAGGTACATCTTGAGTGGCAGTTTGTGAAAGGCGAAGATCGTACCGCTGGTGACAGAAAACGTGTGATTGCAGTCCACACAACGCCACTGGCGGCGCGTGGCAATGAAATAGTGTTCATGGACGACACCGCAGGCTGGGCAAGTAACGGCCTTGCTGTCGCCCCAGCGTACTTTTTTGAATACCTTGAATGCCTGTTCGTCGTTCATCTCGAAGACGCGGCGGACTGACAGGGTGCGGGCTTTTGCTGAGAGGAGGAAGTGTTGGGTCATGAGATTCACCTTAAATCTGCTTATATGCAGATATTATAGCAAATACGAGAATTAATACAGCTCTTTTATGCTAATATTTCTTCTTTAAAGCAGAAATTGATTCATATGTGCTATTCTATTACTAGTGTATTTATGGGAGAATTCAGATGACTGAAGTCGAATGGAAGCAATTTGCTGCTCAAACACTGAAAGCTGAATTAGTTAAATCTAGGGTGACTTACGAAAACTTGATTCAACGCCTGCAAGCTATTGGGGTTGATGAGAGCTACAAAGGTATAGCCTCGAAAATAAATCGAGGAACTTTTAGCTTTTTGTTTTTTGCACAGTGTATGAAAGCACTTGGCCGCGACATGGTGCGTTTAGATAGCAACTGATGTCGTGCTGGCCGCATCCATTGCTCAATACGTTGAATCCATGGCCTTCGGATTCTCGCCAAGCATCATATGAGTACAATCAAAATGCAATCCGAATTGGAATAACTAAGATGAAACAGAATATCGAGAGTATCGAAAAATATTTATCCACGTTAAATGAGCATGAGTTGCGCCGAGAGCTTACAGAACGCATGACTACACAGTCGCTTGGATTGACTTGGGAACACAACAAGATCTCCAGAGATAGGGTATTGAATGCCGATATCGTTCTACCACGTCTACGTGAAGAGCTTTCCTGCCGTAGCGTGGAAAGTCAGTCTACAGAACCCTATCAAAATTTAATCATTGAAGGAGATAACTTCGATGCGCTTCGATTGTTGAAAGCAACTCACGCCAACAAAATTAGGGTGATCTATATCGATCCACCATATAACACTGGAAATAAGGATTGGGTATATAACGATCAGTACGTCGGAAAAACTGATCGCTGGCGGCATTCACAATGGTTGGAGTTTCTTTTTCAGAGACTGACATTGGCGCGAGATTTATTAAGTTCAGACGGCGTAATCATGGTAAGCATCGACGACGTTAATCGTTCTCGACTTGAGTTGTTAATGGATAAGATATTCCCCGGTATGCGAGCCGGCAGTTTTGTCTGGAAATGCAGATCCGGTGGGAATGATACGAAAGGAACCTTGCTTTCATCCAACCATGAACATGTTTTGGTTTATAGCGGTGATGCATTCGTATTTGCTGGCGACGGTAGAGAAGAAAGTGCCTACGATAATTCTGATGATGATGAACGAGGAGAGTGGTCAAGCGGTGACTTGAATAAAGCTCATACTGCTAAGCAACGTCCTGAAGCATACTACACAATTCGCAACCCAGAAACTGACGTTCACTATCTTTGTGATCCAGATAGCGTTTGGCGTTTTTCATCAACGACACGCCCGCTCAAGAAAAAATTACAGGCTGATCCAATTGAAATAATTATTGCCGAAAAGCGTATTCTTTGGCCAACTAAGGATCAAACCATAACGTATACGTCAGTAGCAGAAATCAACGCCGCCTTGACGGCTGGCACTGCCCCAAAACAGTTGAAAATATATCTCGACTTGCCTAAGCTAAAAACGCTTGCAAAGAAGGATGAAAAAGTAGCCCGCTTGGTGAGCTATATAGAACCAATAGAGGCGTGGGTCGGCCGAAAAATTGGTGTTGGAAAGCCGCGCTATAAACGTTTTAGAACGCAATTACTGCGGGATGTAACCCCTCTTTCATCCTGGTTGAATCCATCAGCCGATGGTGTACCTGTTGAAACAGAGGACGATGAAGAAGCCGTAGTCCTTACCGTTGGAGCAACCTCTGAAGGTACAACACTATTAAAGCAAATTACCGGCAACAAAGATTTCCCATTTCCAAAACCACTTTCATTACTAAAGGGATTGCTTCAACAGGCATGTAAGCCAGGAGACATTGTGTTGGATTTTTTTGCTGGGTCAGGTACGACCGGACAAGCCGTATTGGAACTTGCCGAGACAATACCTGGACTGCGCTTCATCATGTGTTCAAGTAAAGAATCAACGAAGGCTGAGCCACACAAAAATGTGTGTCTGGATCAATGTGCTGCACGCCTTAAGGGTGTCATCAATGGGTACGGCAAACAACCTGGCACAGGTGGTGATTTCGGCTATGTTGATCTTGTAAAATTTCCACATGCCGATGCAACGATGGATGCATCTCCTGATTTGGCGTTCCAATTACTTAGTTTCAGAAATACTTTGGGTGCGACGCCATTGATCGCAGGCACATGTCATGTAGTTACTTCAACTGATGAATTCGCGGTGGTATATATTCCGGCAGTCACCCCAACCGCTATCAAAGCATTAATTGAACTTCCACAACCAACGTTAGCAGTGTATTCGACAAGACCACAGACGGTTGCTGAACAATTGGAGCTAAGTGGAAAACAGGGACAAAGCTATGCAATCGGTGATGCAATCGTTACCGGACAAAATGGTGGTGCGGCATGAGCGCAGATACCGATTTTATCGCCGCCCAAAGTACACGAATCCATACAGAGGAATTTCAATCCCAGTTGATCAGCAGTATCGCAGCTAGACTGTTGAGTGCACAGCCACCACCGTGCCTACTTCGTGCTCCAACCGGTTCAGGTAA
Organism: Undibacterium sp. GrIS 1.2; assembly: GCF_040544435.1. Taxonomy (NCBI): domain Bacteria; kingdom Pseudomonadati; phylum Pseudomonadota; class Betaproteobacteria; order Burkholderiales; family Oxalobacteraceae; genus Undibacterium; species Undibacterium sp. GrIS 1.2. The sequence goes on along the minus strand of NZ_JBEONP010000014.1, from coordinate 73,554 downwards.
GACCTATGTCATATCGATGATATTGGAAAGTGTGACGCATGCCAGCCCGACAATTTGGTTTTGGTTCGTTCCATTCTCTAATCTCGTACAGCAAACAGAAGATTCAATTGCGGCAAATACGACCGGGTTGACACCTATTATGCTTTCACGCGGGCGCAATCAAGACCCAAAATCTGGGATGGTGGTACTGTCCACAGCACAGGCCGTTGCTAAAGCAACCTCTCGCAATAAGGGTTATCGAGACGGAGAAGATGATGAGATGCGCAGCTTGGCAGATCAAGTCGCTCTTGCCCGCGCCCGTAATCTTAAAATCGGCTTGGTCGTTGATGAAGCGCACATAGGACTTGATTCGCAAACTGAATTTGGTAAGTTTGCCCATTGGTTACAAGCCGACAGACTCATCATGGCGACAGCCACACCACGAGATCAACGTATCTCCGATTTTTTAGCTAATGCTGGATACGCAGACTGCGAAACATTTTCAGTATCGCGTGACGAAGTTGTCGATGCCAGACTGAATAAGCGGTATATCGAGACAGTCATTTATGATTTGCGAGACAGCATGCAAACGATAACCGACTTGCAAAGAACAGTTCTTCGTCAGGGATGGCGACGCAACCGGCATATTCAAACAGAATTGATAAAACAGAATGTTCCCGTTGTTCCGTTACTTCTGGTTCAAGTGGGAAATGGTGAGGGAACGGTCGAAGCAGCCGTGAAATTTCTTATGCAAGACTGTCATGTGCAACAACAGGAAATTGGTATGCATTCTTCAGATGCGCCTAATCCAGTTTTGATGGCATCAATTGCCAATGACTCGACAAAACGGGTATTGGTTTTTAAGCAGTCCGCAGGGACAGGTTTCGATGCACCGCGCGCATTCGTGCTTGTATCAACCAAAAACGTGAACGATCCAGACTTCGCAATGCAGTTCGTCGGACGTGTTATGCGTGTGACGCGACAAATTCGTTCAAGCTACCCAAAACCTATATTAATTCCGGATGAATTTGATACCGCTTACGTTTATTTGGCGAATATGGAAGCACAGGCTGGATTTGAGCAAGCTGTAGCCGCGACTGCCCAAGTGAAAAGCCAATTGGAAGGACAGTCAGAAAAACTTGTTGCAAGACGAACGTTAGATGGCGGCGTTGCGTACACCAATCGCACTACCAATCAACCAATGCTTCCTTACGGTCCAAATCTTCAGTATGGAGAGCGAACAGATACATTGTCTAAAGAAAAGCCCGTCGCTATCGTTGACGCACAATCCCAGCCGGACATGTTTGATGAAGACATTCATTTGGATAGAATTCTGCCAGACATCAAAGCAACCTCGGTACAAAAACGCCCACCAACGCAAACGACACGTGAAGGATTGTTGAATGATCTATCGGAGCGCGGCATTCAGTCCTTTTCGCGACGAGTAGATTTAGTAGGCGTTCCCATTTGTTTAAAACGCGAGTGGCGTCCTGAGATGGCAGATATGTCAGAGATCTCCAGGTCGTGCGCTTCGAGGCTTAACATACCCGACGATATGAAGGATGTTGCGGTTCGCGCCGCATTAGACAGACAAAAAGAGCGAGAAATTCATAAAGAATTGATCACAAAGACGCTGAGGTCAGAAGACGTTCTTGTCATAACTGATCGCGTCAGTCTGGCGAAGGAAGCGCGAATCGCTCTTTCAACATTGCCACAAGTCGAAGAGGAAGATGCCAATATCATCATCCACACATTATCACAGCGCATGCGCCCCGACATTGCCAGTCAGTTCGAACATTTGGAGGAGTTTGATGAAAATCGCCCCGATGAACAAAAAATAATCAAGTGGGCGCGCGACGCAGCGCATATGGTTATTCGAAAACTTATCGGCGACTTGGAAGCTCTATTGCACGAAGAAATAGCCACACGAGCGCATACAATGGATGCAGGGCATCTGCCTGAAGCGATGCTATTCCCTGCAGAAATCGCGCTTGAGGCATCGTTCCGGAATATATACGGTGTATTACCACCATCAGAGGACGATATTGAACGTGTTCCTATGGTTCTGGTTGCGGAAGATCGTGCATGGCTCAAAGATGAAACTTATTCATTAAATTCTGGTGAATCCGTTCTTCTGTCGCGATTCGATTTTTCAGGGAAATTAAATGGGGAAGAACGGGATTTCGCACGCGCCTTGGATCGTGCGGAATTTGTCCGTTGGTGGCACCGCAACTCTGATCGAAAGCCGTGGTCGGTAGCTCTCGTTCGAGGTGAGCACAAAAACTATTTTTACCCAGATTTTGTTATTTGTCTGGACCACTTTCCAGGAGATGAACCGCTTCTCCGTTTAGTTGATACCAAAGAAAATACGAAGGACGCAGCAAGAAAATTAAAACACACACCAAATTATTACGGCAAGGTACTATTTCTTACAAAAGACGGTAAGAAAATAAAATGGGTAAAAGATGATGGATCACTTGGCGATCAGGTTGATTTTGATAATCTTAATAAAATGAGAGATTGGCTAAGAATAAGTCGGCCAGCACGTCAACGTTGAGCTTGGAAAAAGCTTTGTGCGGCTGCTACATAATACCGAAAATATCTTCCGTCGCAAAAACAGGAAAGCCAATGAATAGCATGCCTCTGATCAAGATCAGCAAGAAGAGGATAAGGTGACCCAAATTGGGCTTAGTCTGATGTATTCGCAAAAAACTAAGCGCAGATGCAAAAAGTAATCCGCCACAGTACAAATGCGTCAGGAAGTCAGGCCAGATCAATTCAGGAAAAACTAATTGGGTTCCAATACTCCAGACCGAAACGGCCCCAGAGAAAACGAGAATCCGCTTACTAAATATGGGCAAATCAATAAATACGCGGGTACCCATCCAGAAGAAACTAGCAAACCCGATAAAGAAAAAATCAACGCCGACCGCACTGATATAAGTTTGAACTACAGCGGGCTGAAATGCAGTAAGTTGGAATACAGCGGGTTGGAATACTGCGATCAGCCCGAAAAGATATCTGACACCGACACAGGCATAAGCAATCATCCAAAAACGGGTTGCACGCCTGCAAATATCAATATGCTGCAAGTACATCAGCACCAACACCATGAGCGTACTAATACTGACGGAGAGAGCGCTAGCAACAGTTAAAAGAGAGAGCGGCATAAAAATTCTGCGAAGAGAAATATTAACCAGCAAAAAGCGAATGCTATCAATTGCGATTGATAGTCAGGTATTAAGAGTACAGGTATAGCACCGTTTAGTAGCAAACTTAACTGAGTCTAAACGGGTGAAGAGGTAGAAGCAAGTCGCACTGCAATGCCGCACTGCACTGCCGCATTGCACTGCATTACTTACTGGTGACTAAATATGCTCGTATACGATAAATCGATCTGCAGCAGAGTTATCACGACGAACTTTTAAATGAGATAAATCATATTTTTTGCATCTGCGTAATAACTAGCCTAAGTATCGCCGATCCAGTGATGATGTTGAATCGATGCTTAACCAATACCGAGTCAATGTTGAAAATTTGAGACTAAACGCGCAATTTAGTTGTCATTTTTAAAAAAAATGTACTTGCTCTTGATTATCGTCATTGCTTCACATAAGATGAAGTAAGAAAAAAATTTAACCCAAGCAACAGGGAGAAAACTGATGAAGTCTCAACACAGTAAGATGCCCGGCTTGTTGGCTCAAATGCATGTTCAACCCCACATGCAAACGCCAATACCTTACCAGTGGCTGGCCTCTGGTATTGGATTAGATGAAGTAAAAAAGACAGGTATCGGTAATTATTTGTTAGATGACCTGATATCTAGCTGCTCTGTGAGCAAAAACGATGATGACTTGATCGACTTCCTTGATGAAGATACCGACGTCGACGACCCCAAATTGGGAGCAATTCCCTGGAAAATTTTAATCGCTGATGACGACAGCAACGTGCATGACACAACTTTGCTCGCGCTCAGCGGAGTGCAAATACATGGCAGACCGTTAGAATTTTTACACGCGTATTCTGCAAGAGAAGCCAGACAAGTGATTGTTGATCACGGTGATATCGCACTAGTGTTGCTTGATGTCGTAATGGAGACGGTGGATGCGGGACTAAAGCTGGTCAGCGTTATCCGCAATGAGCTTGGCAGAGATAATCTGCGCATTGTGCTTCGAACCGGCCAACCAGGCTATGCGCCAGAAAAAGTAGTTAATCATGAATTAGCCATTGATGGCTACACCACCAAATCAAAACTGACGCGCTCTATTTTGATTTCGGTTCTGACCGACACCTTGGGGGCAGAGTTTCCTAAGCAAGATCTGCCAAATTAGACTGTAATAAATAATTACTGAAATAAAAAAGGAATGCTGAGCAAATCAGCATTCCTTTTTTTGTTTAAGCAACGATAAGGTGCAAGGCCTAACAATCGCGTTAGTCAGTGACGCTACCCAATGACGTTATTCAGCGTCTGGCTGCATCACAGGTGACGCATTGATAAAGGCGGGGATAGTAAGACAATGCTGATTAATTCTTGTCAAAGTGGGCATCTGGCTTAGATCGCAATTGAAACGCTGTGCATTAAAAATCTGCGGTATCAGACAACAATCTGCCAGCGTCGGCGTATCACCAAAACAGAACAAACCAGTACGCGAATCGCTTGCTAATTTTTTTTCTAAGACCATCAATCCAGGCTCACACCAATGTTTGTACCAAGCCGTCTTTTGCTCATCGCTCACGCCTAAGTTTGCACTCAAATATTTGAGTACCCGCAAATTATTTACGGGGTGGATTTCACATGCGATTGCCAGCGCGAATGCACGTATATGGGCACGGGCTATAGCCTCTTTTGGTAACAGCGGAATCGCGGGATAAACCTCTTCCAGATATTCTATGATCGCCAATGACTGTGTGAGCGAGTTTGTCATTGAGGATGCAGTGTCCGCACTGTCGTCAGTCGATTGATCTGGCAAAAAAGCGGGTACTAAGGCATCAGGATTCAGCGAACGAAATTGTTCAGAAAATTGCTCACCACCATTTTTTACCAAATGCACAGGTATCGATTGGTAATCGAGTCCCTTGAGATTCAATGCAATCCGCACCCGATAAGATGCAGAACTGCGAAAGTAGCCATATAGTTTCATGAGATATCGAGTTGAATAATCAGTTTGATATTAAGGTTGATATGAAGGTTGATATTGAGATCGATGTTCGCTTAGGCAGCGTAGTCACCCTAATCGGCTTTAGCCATGCGTACTTTTAGGTCGCCCAGACCCTCAATACTTGCTTCCATCAAATCGCCGATCTTAACGGGGCCGACGCCTTCCGGTGTGCCAGAGTAGATCAAGTCACCCTCTTGCAACTCATAAAATGTAGACAGCGTCGAAATCACTTCCGCTACATTCCAGATGAGCTTTTTGATATCGCTGTCTTGCTTTTGTACGCCATTTACATCCAGATGGATATTGCCCTGCTCAATCCAACCGGTGTCAGCAATGGGATGCAACGGTGAGATGGGCGCAGAAAAATCAAATCCTTTTGCGGTATCCCAAGGGCGCCCTTGGTCTTTGGATTCCGCTTGCAAATCGCGTCTGGTCATATCCAAACCAACGGCGTAACCCCAGACGTGTCCGGCAGCGGCTTCGACTGAAATATTTTTACCGCCTTTACCAATAGCGACCACCAGCTCAACCTCGTAATGCAAATTATTGGTCATGCCGGGATAAGGCATCTCGCCGGTTTGTCCATAGGCAACTGGCAGCACGGCATCGGCTGGCTTCATAAAAAAGAATGGTGCTTCGCGGCCTGTCCAGCCCATTTCTTTTGCATGCTCAACATAGTTACGGCCAACACAGTAAATTCTATGAACAGGAAAAAGCAGCTCAGAATTAGCGACAGGCACGCTCACAACTTTAGGCGGAAATAAATAAGACATGATTTTTCTCACTAATAATTAATCAGGCAATCTTAAATTAGGTAATCTTAAGTAAGGTTAAGCATCAACAGCTTATCCAGGCGCTGCCGTTGGGTTTGGTCTAACAGTACCGGCAAACTACACAAACGGTGCAACTGCTCTTTGGCAGCATCTGCGTTATTGCCAGATCTGAGGGCTGCTTGCAATACATCTACTTGAATTTGCAGGCGTGTTCTCGCCAGTTCTGGTGGGCTATCAATACTATTTAAAATCTCTAATTGCAAAATACTTTGTGCTGCCGAGTCCGCATTTTTTTGCAGCAGATTAGCATAGGAGGCGTCACTATTTTGTACTGCCTGACTAATCGCCGCAAACCGCTTATCTAATTCTGAATCTAATTTACCTGGTAACTTAGTTGATGGCTTTGCTGTCAGTGTTGCCTGAGATGATAATTGCTGCCATTCCGCCGAGAGTTGTGACATCAGCGTTTGTGCCTTACTCGTATCCTCTACAAAAGCTGCCTCTAGCTGCTGACACAAACGAAGCTTCGCTTGTAGCAGCTTTTTACCAGCCTGACTTTTTTCATCATGTGCTTGTTGTAAAAGTCGTTTTAATTGCGCGACGGCGTTCTCATAACGGCGATCAATTTCATTCTCTTCACCACGCGGCACATACCCGATTGAGCGCCAGGTATTTGCCGCCTCTTGCAATAATTGTTTGATTGCTGATTCGGACAAAGCGTCTGCCGACGGCGCTCGCTCTAAGCTCGTACACAAAGTTTGTTTGGCTTGCAGGTTAGCCTTGCGTTCCGCATCTGCGCTATCAGACACCGCTTTGCGTTGCGCAAACAAGCCGTCGCAGGCTGCGCGGAATTTCTCCCACAATGCTTGCTCATCTTTACGACGCAAAGGCAGAGCTTGCGCCTGCTCTTGCCAGCGCGCTTGTAAGGCACGCAACTGATCAACCGAGTCACGCTGCTGCGGATCGAGGGCGGCGACTTGCGCAATTAATTGCTCACGCGACGCGACCTCTGCTTTTCTTTGCTGCTCTAAGGGCTGTGATAAGGACTGATAAATTGCATAAAATTGTCCATCAACCCGGGCTTTATTTTTACGATCAACCGCAGATAATGTTTGCCAGGTTTGCTTCATCTGCATCGCAGTTTGTGAGATGACTTTCCAATCTGGTGCTGTCTGTATTGTCTGCAATAAGGCATCAGCAGTAATGCGCCACTCGCTTAGTTGTAGTTCAGCCTTTTCCAAATTAACTTTGCGCTCTTCTGCTAATTGCTGAAAATAAGCAGCAGCCGGTGCATAGGCCAGATTGCAGGCGGTATCAAAGCGATCCCAGATTTCTCTAGCCGCACCGCCAGTGCTAGCTTCTAAAGACTTCCAGCGCTCACGCAAGCCGCTTACTTTTTTTGCCAGATTATCAGGTTCCAATTCTTTTGATGGCAATTCTTCTGCCGCTTTGATCAGTTCATCGCGGGAGATACTGCCACCCCATTTGGCCCATGACAGTAATCGCCCAAGCTCGCTCTGGACTTTGAATAAACGTTCTTTTTGCTCTGCATTTAAGCCAGTGTGTTTGAGATCAACACCACGCAATACCTCACGCTCCAGTTTTTGCGCCAGCAACGCACTACCCTGCTCCAAGGCTGCCTCCATATCTTGGATCGCCGCCAAAATTTGCTCTGTGCTGACCTGTACCAGCTTGACTGGTTTAGCCTTTGATGAAGGCGTCGTAATTTGCGCAGGCTTTTCCGTCGATGTTGGATCAGTATGCATTGCATTAGCAGGCGCTACATCTACGCTGTCTGAAGTTTCAGCAGCGACAAATTCTGTGCTTGATTCAATCGTCGTAGCTACAGGTGCTGACACTGGTGCTGATATGTAGGTTTTAGCATCGGCTATTTTTTGCTTTTGTAGTTGCGCCCATTGTTCACGTGCGGCCTGCATTTTATGCGTGAAATCTGCCAGCAAATTTTTAGGTAAAGCCACAGCTTCTGCCTGTTGCAAGCATAAATCAAAGGCTTGCTGCCATATATCCAACTGAGCGCCATGGGCGTCGTCAGCAATCCCTTGGGATATGGTCAAATGCTGTACCAGATCCAGCACCTGTCTTTGCAGCGCCGTCTGTGCCTGCAAGCGTGTTTGCAATATCGTGTAGTGGGCATCAAATTCTGCTTTTAAAGCATCGGGAAAATGTTTGAGGCCTGCCACCAACTTATCCAGATCAGCAATTTGCTGCGGATTTAAGCTAGCTTGTAAACCCAACTGCTGCGCTTGATTGATACAGCGCAAAGCCAGTTGTTGCTGTTGATCTGCTTGCGCCAGCACATCCAAACGTGCCTGCATCAGTTTGGCAACACGCTTATCTGTGTTGCGCATTGCGCTCAGTACTTTTTGCAGCGCGGCTGCGCTGTGTACATGATTAGCCGCTTTAAAACGACCGTCAGCAAAATCACAAGATAATAACAAGCTAACGATTGCGTCTTCTGCACCGGGATTGCTTGCCAGACTCTCTAACTTAGCCAAGGCAGCGGCACGCGCCTGGGCAATTTGTTGCTGTTGATCTGCTTTGGCAACGCTCGCCAGGCTGGCAGCGTTAGCGGCGGCTAAATTGCTATTGGCAGAGGAAGATGTTGCTTTAGGTTTGCGCTTAAAAAGGAAATCGAACATGAGTGTTTGGATTGGTAGGTGGGCAAAAACTGCATGATAGCAAGATTCGGCCGAATTCGGCTGGATTCGACTTGGGGGCATGGGGTTCGGCTAGATGAAGCACTCACCCTGTCAATTCAGTATTTTCAGCAATTAAGCTTGCACCAACATCTGTCAGTTGTTGTAGATATTCTCACTACGCACGAAAGAAGGGATTTAAACCATTTCTCTGCACATATTTGTAGCAAACAAATCTAGGCTTTTGGTCTATATGGGGTTGAGTAGCTAGTAGTGAACGTAGCGCACAAGCTGGCACATAAACTGCTATTTATTTTTATTGCGTACAAATAATTCCTACTTTTAGGAAGTCCGTCACAGTGATATTGCTACGTGAAAATGGCAAAGTAATTATCGCAGCAAGTATTTGCAATGTCGTGGCTCAGTACGATGATGGTTTGCTGCGATTGTCTCTCAACCAAATAGGAATTACTCACACACTTATACATACCCAAATAAATTAGTCATCAGGCTCTCAACTACGCTCATTACTACACGTCTATTACTTCAACACCAAGGAGAAATTATGTCACGTCGTACCGTACTAAAAGCGACCGCACTCGGCGCTATGGCTTTGACTGCATCAACCTGGATGGCACAGGCATTGGCAGCAGATACGATTAAAGTCGGAATTTTACATTCGCTGTCGGGCACGATGGCAATTTCCGAGACTTCCCTCAAAGACGTGGCATTAATGACGATTGATGAGATCAATGCCAAAGGTGGCGTAATGGGTAAAAAGCTGGAGCCGGTGATCGTCGATCCCGCCTCCAATTGGCCCTTGTTTGCAGAGAAAGCGCGGCAACTGATTTCACAAGATAAGGTGTCGGTCGTGTTTGGTTGCTGGACATCGGTATCCCGTAAATCTGTCTTGCCGGTATTTAAAGAACTTAATAGCCTGCTGTTCTACCCTGTGCAGTACGAGGGTGAAGAGCTAGAGAAAAACGTGTTTTACACTGGTGCCGCCCCAAATCAACAAGCGATACCAGCGGTGGAATATCTGATGTCAAAAGAAGGCGGCGGAGCCAAGCGCTTTGTTCTGCTCGGCACTGACTATGTTTATCCACGCACTACCAACAAAATCTTACGGTCCTTTTTGCACAGCAAGGGCGTGAAGGATACTGATATTGACGAGGCCTACACCCCGTTTGGTCATTCTGATTATCAGACGATTGTTGCCAATATCAAGAAATTCTCCGCTGGTGGCAAAACTGCCGTCATCTCCACGATCAATGGCGACTCCAACGTACCGTTTTATAAAGAATTGGGTAATGCAGGTCTGAAAGCGACCGACGTCCCTGTCGTCGCCTTCTCAGTCGGCGAGGAAGAACTACGCGGTGTTGATACCAAGCCCTTAGTCGGCCATCTGGCAGCTTGGAATTATTTTGAGTCGGTAAAAAATCCGGTCAACACCGAGTTCATTAAAAAATGGAAAGACTACGCGGTCGCCAAAAAATTACCGAATGCAGCTACCGCTGTGACTAACGATCCGATGGAAGCGACGTATGTCGGTATCTATATGTGGAAGCAAGCAGTAGAAAAAGCCAAATCTACTGATACCGACAAAGTAATTGCAGCAATGGGCGGACAAACCTTTAAAGCACCGTCTGGCTTTGTCTTAAGCATGGATGCAACCAATCATCATTTACATAAGCCAGTAATGATCGGTGAGATCAAAGCGGATGGCCAGTTCAATGTCGTTTATAAAACGAAAGAAACTATTCGCGCACAACCTTGGAGTCCGTACATCCCTGGTAATGAGGCAAAGCAAAAAATGTAATAGCGCGATAGTGATAGCGGGGCTTCAAAAAAACTATCTGCTTGTCCGTCGCTCCTGCTAGCTAGGCAGAAGTCCAGAGACGTGTTGTCATCCACATACGTCTCTGGATTCCTACTAAAAGCACGCAGGAATGACGCGCATCGTATTAGGTCGTATTAAGTCGTATTTAATTATTTTGTGGGCTCTTAATTAACTGGTTTTTAGAAATTTCTAATTTTCAACGTCCAATGATTTGGCGGTCTCCAGACCATAATTGGCCTGGAAGCCGCAGAAATAATGGACATCCTTTTTGTACTTTTGTACCTTCATCTCTGTAAGGTAAGTCTGGCAGTACTCAAAATCGACCTCAAAATATCCTATGAAAATATTCCAATTCAGTATTTTGACTGTCCTGTTTTGCATGAGTTGCGCCGCGCAAGCTGCGATTGATGCCAAACTTTTACAAGGCTTAAACAGCGATGATCCCGATACCCGTATCGCCGCAGTCACCGAGATAGCAGCACTGGCAAATGACGATAGCAGCAAAGTTTTAAATGCACTCAAAAGCGAATCGCTATACACCACAACAGACGGCGCAGTTTTGATCGTCGATGGCGACAATGCCTACAATCCCGCCACCGGAAAATCCAGTAAATTACCCGACGGTAGCGATGCGATCAGTATCAATAATCGTCTGCGTGGTGCTATCGACAATGCCCTCTCCGGCCTGAAGTTATTTTCTGCAGACAAATCTGTACGCCTGGCAGCAGCCACTAGCTTGCAAACCGATGCCAGCTTGGAACAGCTACCGCTCATCAGCAAAGCCTATGCAAAAGAATCCGATCCCGAGGTGAAATCGCTTTTACAACTGGTGATTGCCACCGCTAACCTGCAATCACCCGGTGCAGCGCAACGTAAAGCCGCTGTCACTTCCTTAGTCGGCAGCAGTAATGCCAAGCTCAAACCTTTGCTGCAAAAAATGCTGGATAAAAATCCCAACGGTAGTTTTATTGAAGCAGATGCCAGCATCCGGACAGAGGTCAGCGCGACCTTAAAAGCCATTGATTCCCGGCTGGCACGTACCGAGTTCATTGGTAATTTATTCTATGGTGTGTCCCTAGGTAGCGTCTTACTACTCACCGCGCTGGGCCTTGCGATTACCTTTGGTTTGATGGGCATCATCAATATGGCGCATGGCGAGTTATTGATGATCGGTGCTTACACTACCTATGTCGTGCAAATGCTATTCCGCAAATTCATCCCTGGTGCGCTGGACGCCTATTTGATCGTCGCGCTACCTGCCGCTTTTATTGTTGCTGGTGCGGTGGGGATTTTTTTAGAACGTACTGTCATTCGTTGGCTATACGGCCGACCGCTAGAAACCTTACTCTGTACCTGGGGTATTAGCCTGATGCTGATGCAAACGGTACGCACTATTTTCGGCGCGCAAAATGTGGAGGTTTCTAATCCATCCTGGATGTCTGGTGGCATTACGGTGTTGGGATCGCTGGTATTGTCGTACAACCGCATCTTCATCATTTTTTTCGCCTTCATCGTCGTGTTTGTCGTCTGGCTAATTTTGAACAAAACCAGAATGGGTTTGTTCGTTCGGGCCGTGACACAAAATCGTCGTATGGCGGATTGCGTTGGCGTCGCTACCGGCAAAATTGATATGCTGACTTTTGGCTTGGGCTCGGGTATTGCCGGCTTGGGTGGTGTCGCCTTGTCGCAGTTAGGCAATGTCGGCCCTGATCTGGGTCAAAGCTATATCGTTGATTCGTTTATGGTGGTCGTACTGGGCGGCGTCGGTCAATTGGCGGGCACCGTCATTGCCGCCATCGGCTTGGGCGAAGTGAATAAATTTTTAGAACCCGTTGCCGGTGCGGTGATGGCAAAAATCGTCATCCTGGTATTCATCATTGTCTTCATCCAACGTAGACCACAAGGTTTATTCGCACTGAAAGGCAGGAGTGTCGAATGATCAGCGCCCCAACACAAAGCTATAACAATCCTTCCTTCTTCTCACGTCCGGCCTGGACCGGCATCATCGTTTGTGTCCTTATTGCCGCCCTGTTGCCCATACTTAATTTAAGTTTTCCAGCGGGTCATACCTTACACATTTCCAGCTATACGATTGCCCTGATCGGTAAGTTTATGTGCTACGCGATGGCGGCGCTGGCACTTGATCTGGTCTGGGGTTACACCGGTATTTTATCGCTGGGTCATGGTGTATTTTTTGCGCTAGGTGGCTATGCGCATGGCATGTATTTGATGCGGGCAATTGGCCGCGATGGCGTGTATCAAAGTGACTTACCGGACTTTATGGTGTTCCTCGATTGGAAAACCTATCCATGGTATTGGTCAATGACCGATAACTTCTGGTATTGCATGGCGCTGGTCGTATTGGTACCCGGTGTACTGGCGTTTGTATTTGGTTTTTTTGCCTTCCGCTCACGAATTAAGGGTGTGTATTTCTCTATCATTACCCAAGCGATGACCTTTGCTTTTATGTTGCTATTTTTCCGCAATAACACTGGCTTTGGTGGCAATAACGGCTTCACCGATTTCAAACGGATACTGGGTTTTAACATTACTGCGCCCGGCACCAAAGCCGCTTTATATCTGATCACCTTAGCCGCCCTATTTGGCGCTCTGATGTTATGCCGCTGGATCGTTACATCCAAACTGGGGCGGGTGCTGCAAGCAGTGCGTGATTCGGAATCACGTCTAATGTTTATCGGTTACAACCCGCTTTGGTTCAAGCTGTTTGTCTGGACTTTATCTGCGGTGTTGTGCGGAATTGCTGGTGCCTTGTACGTGCCGCAAGTCGGCATCATCAATCCATCTGAAATGTCGCCTGGTAATTCGATAGAAATGGTGATCTGGGCGGCAGTCGGCGGACGAGGAACATTACTAGGACCGATCATTGGTGCCTTCACGGTGAACGGATTAAAAAGCTGGTTCACTGGTGCTTTCCCAGACTTGTGGTTGTACGCGCTGGGTCTGATTTTTATTTTAGTCACGCTGTTTATGCAACAAGGTATTTTGGGTGTTGCTAAACAAATCAGTGATAAGTTTAAAAGCAAGTTTAAAAACAAGTCCCAAAAAAATAAGGAGGCAGTATGAGCGAGCACAGCACCGTACTGCAGCCTGGCCAAACCTACGATAGCGCAACTGGTGACGCAACAGCCTCTTTTGAACGAGTCAAATCCAATCAGGTTGATACCAGCCACGGCGCAATCTTGTACTTGGAAGACATCACCGTATCGTTTGATGGATTTAAAGCGATCAACAATTTAAATCTGGATATTTCGGTCGGTGAATTGCGTTGCATTATCGGTCCCAATGGCGCGGGCAAAACTACGATGATGGATATCATCACCGGAAAAACCAAACCAACATCAGGTAAAGTTTTTTTTGGTCAGAGCATGGATCTGACCAAAATGACGGAAGTAGAAATCGCGCATGCGGGTATTGGTCGTAAATTCCAGCGTCCTACCGTTTTTGAGCAGCACACTGTCTTCGACAATCTGGAACTGGCGATGAAGATGGATAAGCGCGTCAAGACCACATTATTCGCCAAATTGAATAGCGAACAACGCGGCAAGATAGACAATATCTTGCAACTAATACGCCTGAATGGACAAGAAAATAGATTGGCAGGTTTGCTGTCTCATGGTCAAAAACAATGGCTGGAAATCGGCATGCTATTGATTCAGGAACCGCAATTAATCTTGCTGGATGAACCCGTCGCCGGGATGTCCGATGCAGAAACTGCGCGTACGGCTGAGCTACTCAACGAGCTGCGCGGTAAGCACTCAATTATGGTGGTAGAACACGATATGGGGTTTGTCACCGAGATCGCGCAACAAGGCAAAGTCACCGTGCTGCATGAAGGTTCCGTGCTAGCCCAAGGCACGATGCAGCAAGTGCAGGCAGACGAAAAAGTAATTGAAGTGTATTTGGGGCGTTAAGTTCTAGCTATAGCCAAAATGTCCCGTCTAACACTGACGAAAATGTATTAATACCGGAATCAGACATGCTACAAGTCGAACAAGTACATCAACACTATGGCTCATCCCATACTTTGCGGGGTATTTCTCTTAGCGTTAAAAAAGGGGAGTGTTTGTCGCTACTCGGACGTAATGGGGTTGGTAAAACGACGCTATTAAAATGTCTGATGGGTGTGCTCCCATTATCCCAAGGCAGCATAGAGCTGGACGGTAAAAATATCAGTAAATTGTCGCCGCATGAAAGAGCAAAACTAGGTATTGCCTACGTACCGCAAGGTCGTGAAATTTTTGCCAGACTCACAGTTGAAGAAAATTTGCTAATGGGCATGGCAACGCTGTCGAGCAAAAAAGCATCGACCATCAAAGGCGAAGTTTATGAACTTTTTCCCGTATTAAAAGAAATGCTGCAACGTCGCGGCGGTGATTTATCAGGCGGTCAACAACAACAGTTGGCGATAGCGCGGGCCTTGCTGGCAGAGCCCAAACTGATCATTCTGGACGAACCGACCGAAGGCATTCAACCCTCCATCATCAAAGACATCGGCCGCGTGATCCGCCTGCTGCGTGAGCGCGGTGATATGGGGATTTTATTGTGTGAGCAATATTTTGATTTTGCCCGCGAACTGGCCGATCATTTTGTGATTTTAAATCGTGGCGAGGTAGTCGCCTCTGGTGATCAAAATTTAATGGATGGGGATGACGTAAAGCGGCACTTGGCGGTATAGTAAAGGCATGATACTTACTGATTTATCCCCCTCCATTATTCACGATCATGCCGCAGCTAAAAAGCAGCACTGGCAAGCCAAACTGCAACTTGGCTTTAGCGATGATCAGGGCGTTACCCGACTGACCGAACGTAATCATACCGGCCCGCTGCGAGTACAAAAACCCCTGTACCCAGAAGGCCAAAAAATTTGCCACGCCATCATCATCCATCCACCCGGTGGGGTAGTCGGTGGCGATCAGCTCAGCATTAAAGCGGCACTTGGAGTAGCAAGCCACGCTCTCATCACCACCCCGGGCGCGGCCAAATGGTATCGCAGCAACGGGTATACATCGCAGCAGCATATTCATCTGCTGGCAGAAGCCGGTGCCAAGCTGGAATGGTTGCCGCAAGAGACGATATTTTTTGATGATGCGCAAGTCGACTTACATCAGACAATTCAACTGGCACAAGACGCCTGCTACATCGGTAGCGACATCCTGTGCTTTGGGCGCACCGCATCAGGCGAGAGCTATCGTAGCGGAAAAATAAAACAACATACCCGAATAGAACGCGCAGGCAAACTGATCTGGCATGAGCAAGGCAGCATACGAGGCGGTAGCGCAGCGATGTCCAGCCGCATGGGCTTGGCAGGCAATACCGTTTGCGCCACGGTGATTGCCAGCCCGGCACCGCTCAATGCGGCAGGCTTGCAAGCGCTGCGGGATCAAACCCACAATTGGTTGCAGCAAGCCGAGGCAGGTGCACAATGCGGCGTATCGCAATTAAAATCCTTATTGGTGGCACGCTACCTTGGCAATTCGAGTGAAACAGCCAAACAATGGATGACCATGGTCTGGCAACATTTACGCCCTACTCTCATGCAAGAAAACGCCGTCATACCGCGCATCTGGAACACATGAGAAACCAGTAAAAATTCGCCCTAAAATTAAGACGAACTACTCAAGCAACACCCGAAAGGAAAATACATGGATCTCACTCCCCGCGAAAAAGATAAGTTGCTCATCTTTACCGCTGCCTTGTTAGCAGAACGCCGTCAGGCACGCGGCCTCAAACTTAATTATCCAGAGGCTGTTGCCCTGATCACTGCCGCCATCATGGAAGGTGCGCGCGATGGCAAAACTGTGGCGCAACTGATGTCTTATGGCACCCAAATCCTGACCCGTGCCGACGTCATGGATGGCATCCCCGAAATGATCCCCGATATTCAGGTAGAAGCGACCTTCCCTGACGGTACCAAACTGGTCACCGTGCATCACCCCATTCCATAGGACCCCATCATGACCCCAGGCGAAATGCTGATAGAACCCGGCGATATCGAACTCAATGTCGGTCGTGCGACCACCACGCTGGTGGTCTCCAATAGTGGTGACAGACCTATACAGGTCGGCTCCCATTTTCATTTTTTTGAAACTAATCCGGCATTGCAATTTGAGCGTCAGACAGCTTATGGCATGCGGCTCAATATTGCTGCAGGTACCGCCGTCCGGTTTGAACCAGGCCAGCAACGTACGATTGAACTAGTCGCGCTGGCGGGGGACCGCAAAGTGTATGGCTTCAACGGTAAAGTGATGGGGGCATTATGAAAATTTCCAGACAAGCCTATGCAGAAATGTTTGGCCCCACCACGGGTGACCGTATACGCCTGGCGGATACTGGCCTGTTTATTGAAATCGAAAAAGACTTCGCGATCTATGGTGAGGAAGTCAAATTCGGCGGCGGCAAAGTGATCCGCGACGGCATGGGGCAATCGCAGCGTCCACATGCCGAGGTAATGGACACCGTCATCACCAACGCAGTGATTCTGGATCACTGGGGTATCGTCAAAGCGGACATTGGTTTAAAAAACGGCCTGATCGCCAAGATCGGTAAAGCAGGCAATCCAGATATCCAGTCGGGTGTTGATATGGCCATCGGTGGTGCGACTGAAATCATTGCGGGCGAAGGTATGATCGTCACCGCAGGCGGAATCGATTCACATATCCATTTCATTTGTCCGCAACAAATTGAAGAAGCATTGATGAGCGGCGTGACCACGATGCTGGGCGGCGGTACTGGCCCAGCAGTCGGCACCGCAGCTACAACCTGTACGCCGGGACCGTGGCATTTACATTCGATGCTGATGGCGGCAGATGCCTTCCCGATGAACCTCGGCTTTTTGGGTAAGGGTAATGTCAGCCTGCCCTTGCCTCTGGAAGAACAAATCCTGGCGGGCGCAATCGGTCTGAAGCTACATGAAGACTGGGGTACGACGCCGGCAGCGATTGACAACTGCCTAAGTGTGGCAGACCGCATGGATGTGCAAGTAGCGATCCATAGCGACACCTTAAACGAAGGCGGTTTTTTAGAACACACGCTGGCGGCGTTTAAAGACCGGACTATTCACACCTTCCATACAGAGGGTGCAGGCGGTGGTCACGCGCCCGACATCATTGCAGCAGTGGGTGAAAGTAACGTGCTCCCCTCCTCCACCAATCCGACGCGTCCTTACACGGTCAACACGCTGGACGAACATTTAGACATGCTGATGGTCTGCCATCATCTCGACCCTGCAATTGCAGAAGATATCGCCTTCGCCGAATCTCGCATCCGGCGCGAGACCATCGCTGCTGAAGATATCCTGCATGACATCGGCGCGATCTCCATGATGTCATCCGATTCGCAAGCCATGGGACGCGTGGGCGAAGTCATTATGCGTACCTGGCAAACCGCCGACAAGATGAAGCAGCAACGTGGTTCTCTACCAGAAGATAACGAGCGCAATGACAACTTCCGCGCCAAGCGCTATATCGCTAAATATACGATCAATCCAGCCATCACCCACGGGATTGCGCATGTAGTCGGTTCGCTGGAAGTCGGAAAAATCGCCGATATCGTACTCTGGAAGCCCGCCTTCTTTGGCGTCAAACCATCGTTGATCATCAAAGGCGGTATGATCGCTGCTGCTCAGATGGGCGACCCCAACGCCTCTATCCCAACACCACAACCGGTGCATTACCGCATGATGTTTGGTGCGTTTGGAGGCGGCTTAAAAAAATCCTTCACCTTTGTATCGCAAGCGGCATTTGATGCTGGCCTAGGCGAACAACTCAAACTCAACAAGACCTTAATCCCGGTTAAAAATACCCGCAACATCCGCAAAAAAGACATGATCCACAACGGATTAACGCCCAAAATGGAAGTCGATTCAGAAACTTATGAAGTCCGTGCCAATGGAGAATTGTTGGTCTGCGAACCGGCAAAAATTTTGCCAATGGCGCAGCGATATTTCTTATTTTAGTTTTGGTAAAAATTCGGTTTAGAGTGACTTCGTATCGCATCTAGCTTCACCGATACAAAACAGATTACCATCGCTAAACTAGCTATTAGCGATGGTTATTTTTTCACTTATCCGTGACAAAATTCATATACTCCCCCCTTATTTTTTAAAATAGGTCTTATCGTCCAATGATTATATGGACACTTTAAATTACTTACCTAGAGTATATTTTTTAGATGCTGACTATCGAGCTCATTGCACAGCACAATACGATTAATGGCGCAGTCACACAAAAGAATTTTTCATGCTGGTATTAACATTAACTAGCGTCGAAATAATCAAAGTAAAGCACATGATTGCATCCATCTTTTAAACCACACTTGTCATCTGTGCGGCTAATCAGTATTCGCGGATCAATAGAAAATCTTGGTCTCAATCCATCTGTGAACAAGGGCGATACAATAAGTCTTCATAAACACTTCATTAAACCTGCTTCATCCAGCGTCATCCCGCTATAATCCACGGTACTTACACAACCGAATACACTAATCCCATGACAAAAATCACCTGCATTTATCCACAATATCTGATCCCGGTTGAGCCGCGTACCACCGTGTTGACTCATCATGCATTAGTGATGCAGGACGACAAAATTCTTGCGGTGTTGCCCGCCGATCAGGCGCGCCAGCAATATGCCAGCGCGCAACATCTGGAGATGCCTGAGCACGCTTTGCTGCCCGGCTTGATCAATCTGCATGCCCACTCTGCGATGAGTTTACTGCGCGGTCTGGCAGATGATTTATCTTTGATGGATTGGCTCAACCATCACATCTGGCCAGCAGAGAAGAAGCATGTCTCGGATGAGTTTGTGTTTGATGGTAGCGTGCATGCGATGGCGGAAATGATCCGTGGTGGCACAACGACGGTCAACGATATGTACTTCTGCCACGAGGCGGTAGCGCGCGCTGGTGTGCACACCGGCATGCGCACCATCGTTGGTTGCAGTATTTTAGAATTCCCAACCGTGTATGCGAATGATGCCGATGAATACATCAGCAAAGCGCTGGCAGCTCGTCAATCATTTGTCGGGCAAGCCGGTATTAGCTTCCGCCTTGCGCCGCATGCACCGTACACCGTAGCCGATGAGACTTTTAGCAAAATCATTGCGCTGTCTGAAAAACTAGGTATCGATATCCATTGCCATATTCATGAAACTCAGGACGAGGTCGATACCAGCCTCAAACAATACGGCATGCGTCCGCTAGAGCGCTTGCATCAACTCGGACTCCTCAGCCCTGCCCTGATCGCTGCGCATGTGGTGCATGCCAACGATGCCGAAATCGCGCTACTGGCAAGGCAAGGTGTGCATGTCGCGCATAATCCTGCCAGCAATCTGAAACTCTCGTCTGGCTTTGCCCGTGTGCATGATATGCAAACAGCGGGTATTCAGGTCGGTATTGGTACCGATGGCGCAGCCAGTAATAACAAGCTCGATTTGCTGGGTGATCTGCGTATGGCAGCGCTGCTGTCCAAAGCACAATCCGGCAACCCAACCGCACTCAATGCCAGTATCGCACTGGAAATGGCAACATTGTCTGGTGCCAAAGCATTGGGCATGGATCAGCAAATCGGTAGCTTGGTCGCAGGCAAACAAGCTGACCTGATCGCCATTGATTTGTCCGCAATAGAAACGCAACCTCTGTTCGATCCGATATCGCAAATAGTCTACGCAGCTGGGCGAGAACAAATCAGCCACGTCTGGGTCAATGGCAAGTGTCTGATGAGCGACAGAGTATTCTGCGATTTGCAGATGGATCAGTTATTAGATAAGGCGCGTTGGTGGCAGAAAAAGATCGCTGTTGCTACGGTATAAAAACAACGGTTATCTGTAGGGTGCGCCACGCGCACCAATAGCTTTGTAGAGCAAGATCAAATTGCACAGCGATGCGCATGGCGCACCCTACGACTAAAAACTTATTTACATCGCCCAATTTACGCTACCTACCGAACAAGCTTAGCAACTGATCCGCAAAAAGCAACAACGCCAAATATTTTAAATCAGAGGAACACACGTGAAAAAAATCTCCCTCCGCTTCGCTCTAATTTCTCTCATCTCCTTCAGCGCTTCCATAGCAGCATCGGCTGTGTATGCAGGTGACTCGGATCTCTGTAAATCCATTTGCGCATCTGAGAAAAAAGAATGCCGCGCCAACGCAGACACACAAACAAAATTTGATACTGACCCAATGATCAGCGCATCATCAGGTAGCAGAAATCCAAATGACTCAAACCATGATCGCTTAGCCGATACGATCCGCAATAAAGAAGTCGCGAATAAGGATTTTATGAATCGCAAATTAGAGCGTTATCGGGCATGCGACGATAAAAATCTTCAATGCATCAACACATGCACTAACACATCCTCTGCACCTAAAAAATAACTCCCAGAAAGTGATCTGATGTTGATGTCTTCACGCCTCTTGTTTTGCCTGCTGTCCGTGGCTACGTTATCTGTTACAAGCAACACAGCCAATAGCGCGACGCCGCTTAAGAATAATCTGACTACACTCTCTGAACGTTCTGGCTTCGTCAAAACAGGACGTTATGATGAAGTCATCGCGCTTTGCGCAGAATTCCAGAAAGCCTATCCAACTGCCGTGCGCTGCATTGAGTTTGGCCGTACACCAGAAGGCCGGCCCATGCTGGCACTAATCGCCTCACGCACAGGGGCATTGACGGCAACAGAAGCACAGCAGCGTAATATACCTGTCGTACTGATACAGGGTGGAATACATGCGGGTGAAATTGATGGAAAAGATGCCGGTTTTTTAGCGCTGCGCGAGACTTTAGAAAACACTGCTGCCAAAGGCGCATTGGATAAGCAGGTACTAATTTTTGTTCCTGTGTTTAATATCGATGGTCATGAACGCTTTGGTCGATGGAACCGGCCAAATCAGCAAGGGCCAGAAGAAATGGGCTGGCGCACGACCGCACAAAACTTCAATTTAAATCGGGATTACGTCAAAGCCGATTCTCCCGAAATGCAGTCCATGCTCAAGCTGATCAATGAGTGGGACCCGCTTGCCACGGTTGATTTGCATGTGACCGACGGCGCTAAATTTGAACATGATATTTCGATACAAGTAGAGCCGGTCAATTCTGGCGACGCCAACTTACGCGCATCTGGCAAACAATTACGCGATGCGGTGATTACCGATCTGGCAAAGCAAGGTTCTCTGCCATTACCCTTTTATATGTCGTTTGAAAAAGAGGATGATCCTATGTCCGGCTTTGCGGATAATGTGCCGACAGCCCGGTTTTCGCATGGCTATTTTGTACTGCGTAATCGCTATGGGATGCTGGTAGAAACGCATTCCTGGAAAGACTATCCAACCCGTGTCCGCATCACGCATAACACCATCATTTCTGTACTCAATCAGATCGCGTTGCATGGCGCTCAATGGCGCAGTTTAGCTATCGCCGCCGATGCCAGAGCCGCCACCTTGGCGGGCAAACAAGTGGTCGTCAGTTATGCCACTACTGATAAAACCATCCCTGTCGCCTTTCGCGGCTATGCTTACGAGCGAACACCATCGACTATCTCTGGCGCACTGATGACACGCTATAACGAGACCAAACCACAAGTCTGGAATGTGACCTTACGTAATGAGATAGTACCCAAAAACATCGTCACCGCACCGCAGGCAGGCTACCTGGTCAGCGCCGCGTATGCAGATGCCATTGCACAAAAACTGACACAGCATGGCATCCAATTCCGGGTACTGAAATCTGGACTAGAAGGTGCAAGGATAGAGAGCCTGCGTGCAGATAAAGTCAGTTTCACTGCCGAATCATTTGAAGGCCACCAAATGCTCACGCTAAAAGGTGGATGGAAAACCGAACAACGCACGCTGGCGCCAGGTAGTCTGTTTGTACCCATCGCCCAAGCCAAATCAAGGCTAGTTATCGAGCTATTCAAGCCCAGCGCACCCGATGCGCTAGTCAACTGGGGCTGGTTTAATAATGCCTTCGAACGCAAAGAATATATGGAAGCCTACGTCGCCGAAGAAGTCGCCCGTGAGCAATTAGCCGCAGACCCGACATTACGAAAAGAATTTGAACAACGTCTCGCCAGTGATGCCAGCTTTGCAAAAAATCCGGTCGCCAGATTAGATTTTTTTGCGCGCAGACATTCTTCCTGGGACGAACGGTTTAATTTGTATCCGGTGTTTAGAACGGCGTTGGTACCGCAGTGACGGGCTCGCAGTAATGGATTAGATTCAAACAAATTAATGAATTGGGATTGTAGCTAAAGCAATGACATCAATATGGCGACTGCCCCCAATTCAAAGCAAAGCTAAATACCACCAGCAACACATAAGGAAACGCAACCGTCGGGCGTAGTGCCTGACTTGCGTATTCCATCAATAAGCCAACTACGCCTTTACGTTCTTTCAACCATTCGATATGTAATTGGAAGGCGGAAAAATCTTCTTGAGGCGGCTGCTTGATCATCGCTTCTATCCGCAGAATACGATTACTCAGACGCGCTTGCGAGGTCCTGACGATAGCTTCCTGCAGGCACATCAACAATAATAATCCGACGATCATCACTACGCTAAAGTTAAAAACGGCAGTGGCGATAAACAAGGCGACGGCACAAAGTTTGATCAACAGACAGCTACGTTCTAAGGCTTCGATATTGTTTTGCAGGACGATCCATTCTTGCTCTAATGAGGTATTGTTTGCATCTGACATGCTGGTTTCCTTTTTTTGCTTACGGGGCAATAAAAACCATATACTCCCCCTTATTTTTCATAAATATGCTCTATTGTTCAGATAATCTATGGACAACTTAAAATACATACTAGGAGTATAGACATTTACGCTCTGCAACTCCTGATTGATTTACTCATAAAACATTCTATTCAGTGTATTAAAAATTGATCTAGTGAAAAAATAGATATGCCACAAAAATCGCTGCAACAATGCCAGCAAAGTCGGCGAGCAAACCGAATGAAATCGCATAGCGGGTTTTACGTATGCCGACCGATCCGAAATAGAGAGCGACAATATAAAACGTAGTATCGGCAGAACCTTGGAACACGCAGGCAAGGCGACCGACGAAGGAATCGACGCCATAGGTTTTCATCGCATCAACCATCAGAGCGCGTGATCCGCTGCTGCTGAGCGGCTTCATCAATGCGGTTGGTAAGGCGGGCGTAAAGTCGGTGTTGATACCGAGGTGCGAGAAGACCCAATTGAATCCGGCGACAACAAATCCGAGTACGCCAGCGTTACGCAAGATGCCAATCGCAACCAGCATACCGACTAAATAAGGGATGATGGTGATCGAGGTTTGTATGCCGCCTTTGGCACCTTCGATAAAGGCTTCATACACGTTCACTTGCTTGCGCATAGCTGCCAGCATAAAACTGACGATGATACCGAATAGCAGAAGATTGCTGCTGAGTTTAGAAAAAACTTCAATCTCAGATCGGCTCATGCATTGGCTAAGGTACCAGACCAACAAAATAATAAAGGCACTGATCCCGCCGAGCCAGCCCAATACCACACGATTCAATAAATTGATGCGCTGCCTGATGGCGACTGCAACCAATCCTACGATGGTGGCGACATAAGTGGCGATCATACAGGGGATAAAAATATCCGAAGGGTCATGCGCACCCAAGACGGCACGTTGCGCCATGATCGCCAGTGGTATCAGCGTCAGGCCAGAGGTGTGTAAGACTAAAAACATGATTTGCGCATCGCTGGCCTCATCCTTATTCGGATTTAAGCTTTGCAAACTCTCCATAGCTTTTAAGCCGAAGGGTGTGGCTGCGTTATCTAGTCCCAATAAATTGGCGGAAAAGTTCATCACCATATGACCGTTGGCCGGGTGATCTTTGGGCACGCCTGGGAAAATACGCTGAAAAAATGGTGCGATGATCTTGGCAATAAAGTTGATCGCACCAGCTTTCTCGCCGATGTTCATAATACCCAACCAGAGCGTCATGATGCCTGCCAATGGCAAAGCAATTTCCATCACGCCGATGCGGGCAGATTCAAACGTGCCGTCGATGATGCGCTTAAATACTTCGGCATCACCCAATAACAACCATTGTCCTAGCGCGGCGATAAAGCTGATGAAAAAGAATCCGGTCCAGATGTAGTTGAGTGCCATTTTTTGAGTCGTAATGTTGGGACGTGATGTTGATACGTAATGTTGATACGTAATCAGAAAACTAAAATCATGAAACTAAAAAATAATTTCATCCGAAAAACTTTATTGCCACATTCAAGTGCTAGATCCCCCCAGATTTGGATCTACCCACGCAAGCACTTTGTATCATGAAACACAACGGCATCGCCTGAATTTTTCTACCCGCATTGCTATCTAAATTGATCACTGATTTGATGACTACAAATCGGTTTCCACATTTTATAAAGACAGTGAAGCGTATCGATTATCACCGCCAACAGCTTATAGTCAGATACATTTTGTTGCATCTTTTTTGAGAAAAATGCACATCTTTGTCAGCTTTCTTGTTGCTCAGTTCGTTGTAGAGGTGTGGTCAAATTAAAGAAAAGGTGTTCATCATGCGTACTATTACTTCTTTCAACATGCTGGCAAAATCGCTTGCATTGGGTGTTCTTGTTGTTGGCGCAGGTATCAGCGGCACAGCCTCTGCACAAGATCGTGATTGGAATCGCGGTGGATGGCATCAGCCACAATACAGACACGAAGTAGTTCATAACTATAACTATGTGTATTACCCAGCCCAACGCGTGTATTACTCACCCAACAATGGCAACTGGTTTTGGGCGAATGGCGGGAATTGGCAAGCAGGTGCTCGCTTACCTGGCTATTTAAATGTTGATCTGCGCCTCGGTGGCGTGCCTGTAGTGTTGGGCTCTGATCGTCCTTATATGCAACATGCTTATGTGGAGCAAACTTACGGTCAACCATGGCGCACGGCACATTACCAACGCACTTACTATGACAACCGCTACGGTCGTTGGGATGGCTACCGTGACGATCACCGCTATGAACGCCATGAGCATGATGACCACGACAATTATCGTGATCGACATGATGATTACCAGCGTGGCGACGAGCATTACCACAACCGGTAATTTGTCACTAACCAGAGCCTTGCTGAAAGGTAGTCATTGAGGGCTTCAGAAATTCACATCAGCGCATCAGTCAGTGCCAGCATCGCAGCCAGGAATAGAGTCAATTACCGACCAGACTGGCTGCGATGTTGATTGAGAAACCGACAATCGCGACATTAAATAAAAAACTTAAGACGGATTGTCCTAATACCGTCTTACGCATCTGGCGTGTCATCACGCTGACATCGGATGTTTGTACTGCCATCGCGATGGTGAATGAAAAATATAAAAAGTCCCAGTAGTCAGGATTTTTTTCATCATCGGGAAAACGTAAAGCGGGATGCCCTTTGGGTGAGCGATAAAACACTAGCGCATAGTGAAACGTAAAAATCATCGCCACTAAACACCAAGAGCCAAATACCGTCATCGCAGTGAGTATATATTTGAGAAAACGGACGTCGGCAGATAGTCCCTTCATGTTCGACAACTCAAAAATAATGGCAACCAGACTGGCAGTTGCCGCGACCGACAAAATCACCAAAATAGCAACCGCACCTTCATGCTCTTGCTGGGCAATTTTGTTGACACTGTCGTGATTCGCGCAGCTCATCAACCAGCCCATCAAAATCAAATATCCCCATACCGCGACGTTCCAGCCAAATAGTGCGCGGGTCATCCAATCAAAATTACCGGGAAGTAGAAACGTGACTAGCAAGCCTAAAAAGAATGTCAGGCTTAACCGGGGGCGTGTATGTATAAAATTTTTAATTGAGAACATAAGAGAAATAAGGCATTCTTGAAAAACGTCGTTGCGATAGCGCGCATTTGTGCGAGGCAAATAATATAACAGCGGGCAGATAAGTAATGTCGGTAAAGTAAACGCGGATGTTTCCACCCAAACATACCTGCCGTAGTATATTAGAGCTTGTGCTATCAGGAGAAACAAAATCATGTGCGTCGGGTGAAAATTTATTACACTAAAGACATCATCAAATCTCTATTATGACTAAGCGACACCAATATTTACCTCTATCAAAAATCACTGCCGGCAGAGTGTTAGCGGCTGATTTGCTTGACAAGCAGGGACATGTTTTGCTGCCCGCAGGCGTGACCTTGTCGGAGTCGATGTTAGTTTCTATCGCACAGCATCATGTTCAACAATTGTCGGTGATAGCAGACGACTTGCCCGAGGTCGATGATGCGAGTGTCCAAAAAGCAAAGCTGGAACGTCTTGATCAATTATTCAGACACACGCATGGTCATGCGCCAACGACCATCTTGTTTGACTATATGCGCGCCTATCGCGATGTAACGCCATGACCCCTGATCAACCCTCACCCAGCAGCCAGCATTTGCTATTAATTGATGTGATTAAACACATCAAGTCTTTGCCGACCTTGCCCGCAGTGGCGCAAGAAATGTTGTCCAATTTAAATGACGATGATATTAGTCTGGACACGATTGCAGAAAAAGTGTCGCACGACCAGTCGCTGACTGCCAGCACGCTTCGGTTAGCAAACTCGTCAATGTTTGGCAGCAATTCTAAAGTGGTGACATTGCAACAGGCTGTCAGCATGCTGGGTATCAGGCAAATAAAAAATTTAATCCAACTCACGGCAATCGCAAATAGTTTTCCAACGTCACGTTGCAGGAACTTTGATTTTCAGGCATTTTGGCGACATAGCGTGGCGACGGCAGAATGCGCTGAACTGATCTCACGCACGCTGTCGATGAAGCACGATTTTGCTTACACTGCGGGCTTATTGCACGATATTGGGAGACTGGTTTTGGTGACGCGTTTTCCAGCACAATATGAGCAAGCGATTCTGTATAGAGAACAAGAAGATTGTTATTTGCTGGAAGCAGAGCATGCAGTCATGAATATTGATCATGTCACCGCAGGTTTGGCACTAGCGGAACATTGGCAATTTTCTGAAGCGATCCGAGATGCGATTCGCGGACATCATGATCCAGAAATAGAAGGACTTAATTCGATTGCGGCGATTGTGCATGTGGCTAATGCAATCGTACATGCGTTAGATATCAGCCAGGTAGAGGACGATCTGGTACCGTTAATATCACAGATGGCATGGAACACTTTGGGCTTAAATAAAGCAGATTATCTAGCGATATTCCGCGAGACTGAAATGCGTTTTGAGGCCTTAGACGGGATTTTATTGTAGCTTGTAATAAGCTACTTTTAGTACGTTGTTTTAGCTATGGCCGTAACATAATTTTAGCGTTTTTTGATAGAAATTCATGTACTTGGAAAAAACCATTTTGGAACAGTTAATGCAATTCGGTGATGCCGATTATCCAATAGAGAGCATCCATTTATTCCGCGATATTTCTCCGGAAAACCATCAGTTAATTGAAGATATTATTCAGTACTGCGCCGTGGTGAAAGCAAGAACAGGACAAATCGTTTTGGATGCCCACAGTTCTGGTGCACGATTATATGTTGTGCTTAAAGGGGTACTGGGAATCACGCGACAAGACGCCAACAGCAATCAATTAGAAACCGCCATTACCCAATATCTGCCGGGTGAATGTGTCGGCGAAATATCGGTATTAGACGAAGAAATTCATTCCGCTACTATCAGCGCCTTAACCGATAGTGAGTTACTGGTGATCGAGGCTGAAACTTTATGGCGACTGATTGATGAGTCGAATGGTGTCGCAAAAAATTTATTGCAGCTACTGTCTTTCCGTATCCGCGCAGCCAATGCACAAATTCGTAATCGGCAAAAAGTAGGCGAATTTTATCGTCAGCTTTCTATGGTTGATGGTTTAACTGGATTACATAATCGCGCCTGGTTAAATAGTCAGTTGCCAAATATGGTGGAAAGCGCACACGCAAGCGGCAATCCGCTGAGTATCATTATGGTGGACCTTGATCATTTCAAACGATTTAACGATGATTACGGTCACTTAGTAGGCGACGATGCGCTACAAAGCGCTGCCAAAGTAATGAATGCCGGATTACGCCCTACTGACTTTGCTGCGCGATATGGCGGTGAAGAGATGATCGTGATTTTGCCGGGCACCAATCAAAAATCTGCACTACTGGTTGCAGAGCGTCTTTGTAATAGACTGCGTAAAACTAAAGTGTTTGCAGATACGCATAAAGCGTTACCGCATATTACCGGATCGTTTGGCTTAGCCAGCTTAGAAAAAGGAGAAGATGCTACTGCCTTGATCTCCAAAGCAGATGCAGCGATGTACCGTGCGAAAGAACAAGGACGGGATCGGGTTTCAATTTAGTACTGCGCGTTGATTTTTACTAATCGTACTTGGCTTTTGCTCAATTTTAAACTCTGAATATAAAGAAAAAAGCTGCTGATACGTAATGTATCGGCAGCTTTTTTATTCATACGGACAAACCAGATCAGGAAATTGACGGTGATCCGGTCGCCAGTAAATTAGAAGTGGTAACCAACGCCAAAGCTAATTCCGATAGGATCCAGTTTGATGTTTTGCGTTTGACCAGTTGAAAAGTGGGCTGTCGTTTTCAATAAAGTTTTAGTCACTGCTAAGTCAGCAAACCATTTGTCGTTGAAAGCATAGGTTGTACCTAATTGCATTGTGACGGCAAATTTATTATCCAACTTAAACGTCGTTGGATTTGGGCTGCCAGTATTCGTCAGCGCAGTCATTTCTCCAGAACCTGTTTCTTTCTGAAAGTACGCGTAAGTCAAACCAAGTCCTACATATGGACGAAGCAATGATTTTGGCTCAAAGAAACGGTATTGGGCAAAAATTGTTGGTGGCAGCACTTCTGTTGTGCCGATTTTACCTGTACCAGCAATCGCACCAGCACCTCTCAGCTCATGTTTGTAAGGCACACCAATAGCTACTTCTGCAGAAATATTATCTGTAAACATGTAGCTACCAACAAGTACAGCTTCAGTGTCAGTACCAACGTCTGCTTTGGTACCAGGCAATGCCGGAGCACTCAAATCACCGCTATCTACTTTTGGCTTTAACTGATTGAAACCGCCCTTAACTGACCATGTACCTGCGCTTTGAGCAGAGGCTGCGGCACTAGCTGTAAGCACTAAAATAACCGCGGCAAAATTAATCGCACCCTTAAAACTTTTATTCATATTGTCTCCTAATCCTTTTGATTGATGACACATCATGTCGCCATCTAAATAGCTCGGTTATTTTTTTAGCGTCGCTGACCATTACAATTTGGGTCTGATAGCAAGTCTGATATCTCAGTTTAGCTATGAGTTGCTCTTGATCTGGTCAGCCTTTAAAGTATCAATAAAGAGTAAATTATTAACTCTTGACGCTCAATCACCAGCGCTTACAGCCAACCTTTAACAATCATTTCTTTCGAAACATAGCGCGCTAATAATAGATAACCGTAAGGTGTCGGATGTACGCTATCCGCATATTCATAGTTGTCAACGTTTGCAGCAATCGTGTTTGACTTGTTACATACCAGTGAAGAACCCAGTGGATTTTTCGCTGGAGTCAAATCACATGCAGGAGTCGTGACATTTGTTAAACCATAGATTGCAGGATTAGCAGCTTGGTCACGGTTTACAGTGTAAGCATCAACATACAAAACACTAGCATTACCATCTAAGCCTGCTTTTAACTGAGCATTGAAGGTAGTTACCATTGTATTGATCAGACCTTGTGTCGCCACATCAGAACCAAGGCCCAGCGGAGTTTGGCTTACGTCTGGCAAATTAACGACAGTAACGTATTTCGCACCATTACCAACAATCAAAGTCTTAACGTAACCAGCTAACTCAGCACCGGCAGTACCCATAGCGGTAACAATGGCAGGCGCTGTCGCTTGGACATACGCTGCTGCTCCTGCTGCGCCAACTGTGGCGCCTGCCGCAGCCTGACAATTAGTTGCCTGTGCATCAGTAGGGACGCATTTACCACTAGCAATATCTTTTGCGATCTGTGCTTGCACAGCAGCAGGAGTCACAGCTGCAGTTCCAGCAGCAGTCGCACCTGCAGAGAGTGTTGCTAATTGAATGAAGACATCATTACCGCCAGCCATCACAAACACGATTTCATTACCACTGAATTTACCGCCATTCAGAGCCAAATGATTTTGAATTTGAGTAACGACAGGCACAGTCAACTGCCCCAGGATCGCATTGGAGCCACCTAATAATTTGTTACCTGGACCAACTGGATTTGTGACACGGGCGCCACCTTGAGCGTAAGACGTACAACCAGCATGGTTAACAACTGGAACGCTAAAGCCTTGTGACGCCAAACCATTTAAGCCAGTTTGTGCAGGACATGGTGCTGGCAAACCTAATTGCGCAGCCATTAGTTCTGTCCAGTTTTTTGCGTTATTTTTGCCTGTGGAATCAACATCATTAACGTTGTACTTACCACCTTTGAGTGCGGCTACTGTACCAACCGCATAAGTACCTACGTCACTTAAACTGTCGCCAAATGATACTTGTGAACTAAATTTGATTTTGGTGGCTTGATCACCACCACTACTACTGCCACCGCAACCGGCCAGAACAGCAGCCGTGAGCAATGCCAGTGCAAAATTGGATTGACGCATTTTGTCTCCTAATGGAAATATTTTTTAATAACAAAGTGAACGGTCGTGCTAGTCACCGCGTGGCTAGTATGTCATCACGTATATTAGATGAATAGAGAAAGTTACAATATTAGAGTAAACACTCTTGAAAAAACAACGTGCTCTAACGTCCTCTAAACAACCTTTGCGGTGCAGCAAATTAATTCTGTTTCCAAATCAAATGCACGTGCCAAATAATAGCCGTCGGGTTCACTTGGGTATAGAAATTGAACAAGGCCGTGATTATTGCAAAGCGATAATTCCTGGTCAAGCCGGATCAGTCGATAAAGTTGTAACAGTTTCTTTACTACCTCTACCCAAGTAAGCAGATGCTCGCCGCCCCCATTTGTCCAGATAAGTATAAGTAATAGGTACAACTAATAGGGTGAGCAACGTGGAGGTGATAATCCCCCCTATAACTGCTCTGCCCATAGGTGCTTGCGACTCAGCACCATCACTCAAACCCATTGCCATCGGTAACATACCAAAAATCATCGCCAGTGTAGTCATTAGAATTGGTCTTAACCTGACCTGACCTGCCGCCAAAATAGCGTCGTACTGTGACATCCCTTGTCGTTGCGACTGATTAATAAAATCGACTAACAAAATCGCATTCTTGGTCACTAAACC
Organism: Undibacterium sp. GrIS 1.2; assembly: GCF_040544435.1. Lineage (NCBI taxonomy): Bacteria > Pseudomonadati > Pseudomonadota > Betaproteobacteria > Burkholderiales > Oxalobacteraceae > Undibacterium > Undibacterium sp. GrIS 1.2. The sequence goes on along the minus strand of NZ_JBEONP010000014.1, from coordinate 41,871 downwards.
CATCAGCATAATGAAACCAATAATCGAGAAAATATTCAGCGTGCTGCCAGTAATGAGCAACGCAAGCAATACGCCAATTAAGGAAAATGGTAAGGACGTCATAATCGCCAGAGGTTGCAAGAAACTACCAAACTGTGATGCCAAAATCAGGTAAATAAAAATAACTGCAATTCCCAATGCGGCCAAAGCAGAATTAAAAGAATCTTGCATCTCTTTAGTCTGTCCACCCACGTCAAACCGATAACCAGGTGGTAGTTCGATTTTTTTAACCAATTCTTGCACTTCAGTCCCTACGTCGCCAGCAGGACGGCCTTCTACATTGGCATAGATAGCGGCACGGCGCTGCAAATCTTGACGTTTAATGACACGCGGACTAGTACCAGGAATAAATTGGACTACCTGACGTAAAGGCACCATGATCGGCTTACCATTTGCGTCAATCCGACTGCTGGCAAGCGATAGGTCACCAAGATCAGAAATTTTTTGCCGCCCCGATTTTGGCAACTGCACATTAATTTCATAATTTTGCCCATCGGGTGCAAGCCATTGACCTATCGTATCACCAGCAACAAAAGGTCGTAGCGCTGATCCAATTTGTTGCACTGATAAACCCAGATCATTCGCCAGCTCATTATTCACTTTGACTAATACCGTAGGATTGGCACCGGTTAAACTACTCTCTAAATCAGCAATTCCTTTGATCGCGCCAATCTTCAGCATTACCTGATCAATCACACCCTGCAATTTATCCGCATCCGGTCCCAAAATCGCTACATAAATTGGCTTGTTAAACCCTACGCCAAGCTCGATTCCCGGCACAGATTTCAACCGTTGACGTATCATCGATTCAATTTCTTTCTGCGGTTTACGATGACTAATCCGAGGTTCCGTCAACTTGAGATTAATCTGTGCCGTATTGCGCTCACCATCGACACCAACGCTGGTGGTCATGGTGACGATTTCTGGCATCAGTTTTAGTATTGCCTCGACCTGTATAGTTTTTTCATTGGTATAGGTCAGGCTAGAGCCAACAGGTGTTTTGAGATTAAGCGAAATCTGGCTATTGTCAGTTTCAGGTGCGAATTCAGAACCGATAAACGGTAATAAGAAAAAACTACCGATAAATAAACTGAAAGCTAACGCTAAAGTAGTTTTACGTTTGTGCAATACCAGCTGTAATACTCGGCCATATAAATGATGTAGCTTATCAATGCCGTGTTCGATGTTTTCCATCATCCGTGCTAGCCAGGGCAAACGTTTAAAACGCCCCTCTGCCGGATCATGCCAAACAGACGACAGCATTGGATCAAGTGTAAAACTCACGAACAGAGAAACCAGTACCGCAACAGTCACAGTAATGCCAAATTGAAAGAAATATCGACCAATCATGCCTTTCATGAAGGCGACTGGCACAAAGACAGCGACAATGGCAAAAGTCGTCGCCATCACGGCAAGACCGATTTCATTCGTGCCGTCTTCTGCTGCTTTTTTATGTCCTTTGCCCATACCCAGATGACGGACAATATTCTCTCGGACCACAATCGCGTCATCAATCAACAAGCCAATACAAAGTGACAAGGCCATCAAGGTCAAAAAATTCAGCGTAAAACCAAAAGCCTTTAACGCGATAAAAGTAGCGATAACCGAGATAGGCAAAGTCAAGCCGGTGATGACCGTACTGCGCCATGAATGTAAAAATAAAAATACGATTAGTATCGTTAAAGCAGCACCTTCAAGTATGGTTTCCTTAACACCGCTTAAAGATTGTTTGACGCTATCCGCATTGTTGTAGTTGACATTAATGATGACGTCTTTTGGTAGACGACTACGCAGATCTGCAATCGCATCAATAATCCCGTCGCCAACTTCTACAATATTGGCATCCTGAATTTTTGTGACCGAGATGCTGATTGCGCGTACTCCATTGACCCGTGAGATAGAAAATTCCTCGCGCTCACCGTCTTGAATATCCGCGACTTGCTCCAGATACACTGGGGCATTAGCTCGACGTGCGACAATAATTTTATTGAAGCCGCGTGGATCAGTGATCTTAGCTTCTAACCGGACTAATTGATCGTTAGCCCCTTGCGTGATCAAGCCAGCCGGAATGTTTTGATTGGTTACCTGGATAGCCGTCAACACTTCATTCACGCCGACATTGTTCGCCGCCATCCGGTCCGGGCTCAACTTAACCTGCACCTGACGCACCACCGCACCGCGCACATCTACCCGCCCTACTCCAGCTACGCTTTGTATTTTTTTAGAAATGACTTGATCTGTTAATGTCGATAATTCTCGTAAGCTTCTGGTGGGCGAACTAACTGACATTTCAACAACGGGACTCTCGTTACCATCACTGCCGCCACGCACGATAAATGGGTCTTTAACATCTTTAGGAAAGCTTGGTCGAATCTGGGCAATCTTATCCCGCACTTCTTGTAGCACTTTGTCCGGATTGACCGATAGTTGAAATTCTACCCAAAGAGTGGCGCGACCTTCAAATGAACTGGCTAAAATTCGCTTAACACCGCTGACGGTATTGACTACGCTTTCAACTGGTTTGGTGATGTCGTTTTCGACAATTTCTGGCGAAGCGCCAGGATATTGAACTTGAACCGAGACACCAACAGACTGCACATCCGGCATCTGCTCCAGACCCAGACCTTGATACGAAAAAAGTCCCAGAACGACGAGCGCCACCATCATCATGGTCGCAAAAACAGGATTTTGAATACTGACTTTGGTGATCCACATGACTTAGCCCTTAGATTTCGGAGAAGTCGCTAAAGTGGCGGCTGCCGCGGAAGCAGGTGCTAAATCTGGTGCCAAATTTGTGATCTCAGCAGTTTTTGGCAACAGGATTTTACTACCTGGCTTAATACTATCTAACTTAGCAGAAATAACCTGAACACCTGGCTCTAGCCCCTGCAACACTTGTACCAAGCCTTCATCCTCACTACGCAAACCCAGCTTAACGGCTTGTTGCTGAACTTGATTCCCTACTATTTTATAGACTACGTCGCTACCATTCTGCTGACGGATCGCGGCCAATGGCATGACAGGGTAAGAAGTAGTTTTTTCTAAAGTGAGATTACCTTTGGCAAACATGCCCCCTCGCAAAGCGCCATCGGCATTATCAACCTCTACATACACCAGCATCGAACGTGAACCAGCCTCGGCAGATGGATTAATACGCGCTACTTTTCCAATAAAAGAGCGAGTACCAAATCCATCGACGGCAAAGCTCACATTTTGACCAATCTTGACACGTGGAATCTCACTCGCAGGTACTTGAGCCTCTAAAATTAACTGCGCCAGATTGACGATATTAAATAAGGCTGTATCGGGCGATACTTTGTCGCCAGCTTGCACGCTACGCTTACTGATGATGCCGTCGACTGGTGATTTAATTTGCGTATCCGACACGGCAATCTGCGCTACTTCTCGCTGTGACAACGCAGACTTCAAACTGGCATGTGCTAAATCCAAACTACTTTGAGTAGTATCAAACGCGTTTTGTGAGATATAACTTTGTTTTAGTAAAGCTTCATTAGAGTGCCGGTTTTTTTGCGCTAACGCCAAACGTGCTTGTGCCTCATCTACTGCCGCATCTTGTATGCTCAAACGCGCATGCAAATCAGCGCCATAAAAACGCGCAATGATTTGACCTTTTCGTACCGGCATACCCTCTTGCACCAATGTCTCATGTACCTCGGCTGCCACCTTTGACCGCACAGTGACTTGGCTTACAGGCATGAGAGATCCTGAAATCGGTAAATTCACTAACAAAGACCGGGTAGTAATTTTGGTCACATCAACAGCAGCCAATTCGTAGATGACTTCTTTGCTGGAGTCTGCCTGATTTGACGATTTGGCTGAAGATTTGGAGGATGGAGTAAGCGACTTTGTATATATTATCGAACTAGCACCAGCGCCCAAGATGACCAATCCGACCAACGGAAAGCGCCAACGCCTAAATTTATTAAAACTTGTAGTTGATGCAGCGCCGGCACTATTTATATCATTTTTTGTTTTCATGATCTGATTCTTATTATCCGCACGTCAATTGTAGTGGGTATTTTTATTGGAAAGCTGAGGGTGATGCTGGCGCTATCAAAGCGTTTTTATTATTTTGCGTGGCATAGCGCAGAACTAAGACTCTTGTGCAGGGAATAAGTTCGCCAAAACAATCAAAGATCGAAATTTGAAGAATTACCTGTTTTATAAGCCGGCATTAGGCTGCCATTGAGCTGACGTTTAGAAACAAAAAAAACGCTTTAAAACTAAGGCAAGTATTCATTGATCATCAACCAGCAGTTAATCTCAGAACAAACATAATCCATTTTTTGTAAGAAGTTCTGAATTATTTTAGGCTACGGCTCTTTTTATGTGCGCAGAATAAATTAAGCATTGCAATCCAGGTCTCTTTAAACTGACAGCAAGAAGCTCAGTGATGTTGTATTGATACCTCGAATACTGACTTAAACTTAGGCAAATTGCTTGCCTTTTATGCAAATAAAGATCAAAATTGCAAACACTATAAAGTCAATTACAACACCAAACAAAGTTGAGTGTCACAATCTCATCGAGTTAGCCTAGAATCTGATTGGGTAATGCCTTGCACAATATCGATGATATGGATTTCATGCTAGCCAGCACTGCATACCTCTCAATCAAAATCACCCTTTGGAATTGAGGTCGCTTCATGTTTTCTTTTCCGTTTAAAAAAAATAAAAACACAACTGCTGCATATGAAGAAAAGCCTTTCTTTGATAAAGAAGAACAGGTTTTTTTTAGCCGTTTGCGACGGGCGCTACCAAACTGCTACATCTTTCCTAAAGTCGATCTGATCGCTTTATTGGAACCAATCACACTCGACTCCAAAGCAAAACGTTTAGCACAGGCTGATCTCGACGGTCGGAAAATTGACTATGCCATTTTCGATGCGAGCATGAGTTTACTCTGCGTTATTGAATTGAATGCAGAGGTGGGGGACGACGGGAAGTATTTGAGTAATGAGGCTTATTTCAAAACGGCAGGCATCAAGACCATACGCTGGGAACGACAGGCATTACCTTTATACGAGCAAATCCTGCGCATCCTCGCACCATTTTCTACATTAGCGGCACCCAAGCCAGACATTGCAGCGAGTACTGTAATGAAAGCACAATTAATGACTGCGCCAAAAAGTCCCGATACAGTCCAACAAATTTACGCATCACACCCAATCCCTAGCAATATCGTGGCACTTTCTATTCATGACATAGAAAATCTGACACCAAAAAAATATATGCAAAGTGCCTATCCCCACATCTGGCAACGCATCTGTTTGTTTTGCAATGAACCTATGCATCTAAAGCGCTATCTCACATCGCTGGTTATTCAGGGTCCGGGTGAAAATCGTGTCGGATTCCCGAACGAAATATTAGTTGAAATCGCCGCTATCCAAGCAGCCAATGAAAAACATTTAGAAAAATCGTCTCCAAGAACAACTTGGGATACTGCATTCGTCAATCGTTGATTCTTTTCGAAGTGCATCAGGTTTCTATGAATTTCAATATTGATTCAATCCATCGCTACAAATTGCGTTTTAATCCCACAGAAATACGCTTCATCGCAAGTCACTAATCTAAGTCGGCGTGCAAGGTCATACTGATAGCATCCCGTCAAACGACACTCTCCGCGTTCTTATTTTAAGGAAACAGCATGAACATGACTCGTTTTGCAAAGCGCGTTTGCGCCATCAGCCTCACATTAAGTGCATTCGCCATCGTGGCTCAACCAAACACCGCCTTAGCATCTGGCTGGAACTTGCAGTGGAGTTCAGACAAAAGTATTGCAGGCTCAGGAAAATTACAACAAGAAAACCGCGCTGCAAGCCATTTCAACGCGATCAGCATAAGCCTGCCTGCAGAGATAGAACTACAGCAAGGCGACGCAGAAGGAATCTCAATTGAAACCGACGATAACTTGCTAGCCTTAATTGAAACGACAGTTGAAAACGGCACGTTAAAAGTCCGTACCTTAGAAAAGGGAATCCACCTAGACACACGTAACCTAAAAATAATTATCAAACTAAAACAAATTGATGATTTAGAAGTAGCTGGTTCTGGATCACTAAGATCTAGCCACCTTCAATCCAACAAATTACGCGTGTCAATCGGTGGCTCCGGTGCAGTTAATTTACAAGGTCTGAGCGCAGAATCACTATTTTTAACCATCGGCGGTAGTGGTAGTTTTAAAGTAGCGGGTAACGCCAACACAACGTCAATGACCATTGGTGGTTCTGGCTCTATGGATGGTTCCGCGTTAAAAACCAATGATGCCAAGGTTAGTATTGGCGGCTCTGGCAAAGTCTCTGTTGCGACGAAAAATAACCTCAAAGTAAGTATCGGTGGCTCTGGTACCGTCAATTACTATGGCAATCCGCAAGTCAGCAAATCGATAGGCGGATCAGGCAGCGTCGTCAGACTCGGCGATTTCCCTTCATAAACTAGGGTCTGGTTATACGCATCTGGCAGGAACTCACTATAATCTCGGCAGACGTACCACCACCTGTCAACGAGGATATTCCATGACTATTTCTATGTATGCCGCTTCCGTCCCTGTCTTTCGCCAAATGCTCAATAGCCTGAGCGATGTATTGAGCAAAGCAGAAGCCCATGCCACGGCAAAAAATATCGATCCTGCTGCGCTGTTGCAATCACGTCTGTTCCCTGACATGTTGCCATTCACGCGTCAAATACAAATCGCTGCGGATTTTGCTAAAAGTGTTCCCGCACGTCTGGCAAGTATCGAAGTACCTGCTTATGAAGATAACGAACAAACTTTTGCCGATCTGCAAGCGCGTATCGCTAAAACCTTGGCACTGCTAGATACATTAACGCCAACCCAGTTTGATGGTAGCGAAGAGCTGGAAATCGTATTACGCCCTGGTACACCAAAAGAGAAAAAACTGAGCGGTCAAAACTATCTGTTGTCATATGGCTTGCCACAGTTTTTTTTCCACGTAACGACTGCCTACTCGCTACTACGTCACAACGGAATTGAGATTGGCAAAAAAGACTACATGGGTAATTTCTAACTTGTCTTTTTAGCGTTAATTTAAGAATCAAGTTTTATTACATGCCAGCCGCTATGTCTGATCTTTTTTCTGCCTCCACTACCTTGGAACAGATATCGATTATTGATGGTGAGCTGGCATTTGCACATCAATTTTACTCATCAGAAGTTGCCAAGGAACTGTATGCAAGTTTGCTCGCAGAAACGCCATGGCGCCAGGATTTAATCACTGTTTGGGGCAAGACCTATTTGCAACCACGACTCACCGCGTGGTACGGCGACGTTGCGAGCAGCTATAACTACTCAGGGATCGCACTTGCGCCGCAGCCATGGACGGCTACATTATTGAAGATCAAAACTGAGATTGAAGCGCTGACCATGCAACGCTACAACAGCGTATTGCTTAACTTGTATCGGGATCAGCAAGATAGCGTAGGCTGGCATTCGGATAACGAGATAGAGCTGGGGCATAAGCCAGCAATTGCCTCTGTCAGCCTTGGTGAGAGTCGTATTTTTAAACTCAGACATAAGAGCAGACCAGAACAAAAAACCCGCAACATTGAACTAAGCAGTGGCAGCGTTTTACTCATGGCAGGCAGCCTGCAACAGCATTGGGAGCATGCTGTTTTAAAAGAAACGCGATTGCATCATCCTAGAATTAATCTTACCTTCAGAAAAATTCAAAAGTGATTTTCTGGTGCGCACAAAACATTGTGCGCGAAGCAAAATAAAAATAATAAATTACATACTTAGTTTGCAAGCTGTAGGACGTCGACTGAACCATAAAAACCAAAAAGTATTTTAAAACGGTTCTTTCGTCCGCCCTACTAAGATCGTCAACAACTAAGCATCACTGACGCTTCATTGCCTCCTTCTTCACTTTCTTATCCGCTTTTTTTTCCTTCATGGTTTTTGCTGGTTCTTTTTTGACTGCTTTTTTACTGTCTTGTGCTTTGCTCATGATGTGCTCCTTGGTGAAACAGTACAACAGTACTGCGATAAACTGGATTATAGGTCGAATGGTGCGCAATGGTATGACTGGGACGCACAAATTGGTACTATCCGTTATCTATTCCGTTTTTACATACTGTTTGTCATAGCTAAATTTGGTGCATATCTGATTTTTTCGCGCAATTTGTCTACAGTATCTGGAAATCGGAAGCACTTAGCCGAATTATTTATACTAATTATTTATGAAAATACCAAAAAGAATACAGCCACTTGTTGATGAAGGATTAATCGATGATGTCTTGCGCCAACTAATGAGCGGCAAAGAGGCCACGGTATATGTCGTGCGTTGCGGTGAGGACATCCGTTGCGCCAAAGTATATAAAGAAGCGAATCAGCGTAGTTTTAAAAAAGCCGTCGCCTACCAGGAAGGTCGCACCGTCAAAAATAGCCGCCAGGCGCGGGCGATGGAAAAAGGCACCCGCTACGGCCGCAAGATGCAGGAAGAAGTCTGGCAAAGCGCCGAGGTCGATGCCTTATACCGTCTGGCCGCTGCCGGTGTACGCGTCCCGACGCCGTATATCTGCTTTGAAGGCGTACTGCTGATGGATCTGGTGACAGATGCCACTGGCAACGCCGCACCGCGTTTAAATGATGTTGAACTGACCGAAGCGCTGGCACTGGACTATCACGCTCAATTGCTGCATCAGGTCGTCCTAATGTTATGTGCCGGTGTGATCCACGGCGATCTGTCTGAATACAATATTCTGGTGGACGACAAAGGCCCGGTCATCATTGACTTGCCGCAAGCGATTGATGCTGCGGGCAATACCAGTGCAGGCGCCATGCTGGAGCGCGATGTTGATAATTTGATGAACTTCTTCAGTCCCTTTGCGCCACAACTGGCAGGAACCAAATACGGCAAAGAAATCTGGCTGCTATATCAGGCAGGTTTGCTCACCCCAGAAACCGTCTTGACCGGTCGCGTTGCGGTGGATAAACGTCCGGCCGATGTTGGCGCGGTGATGCGTGAGATTGAAATCGCGCGGATTGAACAAGCGGATGAAGAACGGCGTTTATCTCAATACGATAATTAGATCGATCGAGCGGTAAAAACCTCGGCATCTATAGCAACACCATTCATTTCTAACTATTTTTAAACAGATTTTAAGTTGACTCATGCTGACACTCACTATTAAACAAGGCAAAGAAAAAAGCCTGCTAGAACGCCAGCCTTGGGTCTATCTCTCTGCCGTGGCGAGGGTCGATGGCAAACCCGGCGAACGAAATAAATTAGGCGCAACGGTCTTGGTTCAATCGTCTTCCGGTCAATTTCTGGCACGTGCTGCCTACAACGCAAAATCACAAATCAGTGCCCGCGTCTGGACCTTTGACCAGAACGAATCCGTCGATCACGCGATGATTAAACGACGTGTTCAGATGGCTGTTCTCAAGCGTAAAGCGAATGTAAACAGCGCCAGCAAAAACGTAAGTCAGTCTATTTCTCTGGTCTCCGGTGAAGAAGATGGTTTATCTGGCCTGGTGGTTGACTGGATTAAAGATGGTAGTACCAATGACAACAGCAAAGCAGCGAACGATTATCTGATCTGCCAATTTAATGCCGCTGGCGTCGATGCCTGGAAAGTCGCTATTGTCCAGGCACTGATGGCAGAAACTGGCTGCCCTAACGTGTACGAACGGGCAGACGAGTTAATGCGCAAAGGGGAAGGTTTGCCCGTCGTATTTGGCGCACTGGCAGGTGACGAACCACCGGATGAAATCTGGCTGATGGAAAAAGGCGTACGTATTTCAGTCGATATCAAAACGGGACAAAGAAATCACAGTAGTTAAGCGCAGCAGTGAAGTATTCCTGCAGCAATCGTGCTGATAAAAATTGGCACGATGGTTCTCTCGCCCCGTTCCGATGCCTCACGCTGATAGGCTCTTCCTATCCCAATATTCCAGCACAGCCCAGAATCGAATATCAAGTCAGTGCAAACAGGCAAAGCGAGCAAAGCACAATCCTTAGCACAGCCTGCATGGCAATGTATTTGCGTTCTCACCGCAGCAAATTAAATACTCCTATATAGTATATTTTAATTGTCCAATTAATCATTGGACAATTAGCTATTTTCAATAAAAATAATGGGGAGTATATTGATTTATCCCGTATTCGACTTGTAGAAAACGAGCTAAGCCAGACACAGATATCGCCGGTATCACGCAATATGACGAAAAAAAGCCCGCGTCAGCGGGCTAATTAGCGCACATCAAAACTGTCTAAAAATCACATCCCCTGCTCAACAAACTGCACCGGACGCCATTTCAATAATTTGTTTTCAATCGCAGTCAGCAGATACTCGGCCGCCAAGGCGACCACCGCCAACACAATCATGGCGGCAAATACCCCGGCTGCATTAAACGTCCCTTGCGCTGTCGCGATCAGCAGACCAATACCATGTCGCGCACCCAAAAACTCACCGACTACGGCACCGACCAATGCAAAACCAAAGCTGACATGCAAGCTGGCTAAAATCCAGGTCAATGCCGACGGAAACACGACCGAGAAAGTCACCTGACGTTTACTAGCCCCCAAAATATACGCATTGGCAATCAGATTTTTATCCGCCTCACGCACACCTTGGAATGCATTACCAAACACGACAAAAAATACCATCACAACCGCTAAAGCAATCTTAGACCCCATGCCCAAACCAAACATGATGATAAAAATCGACCCCAACACCACACGCGGAATAGCATTAGCGACTTTGATATAGATACTCAACACATCCGCTGCCAATTTATTGCGGCCCAGAGCAATCCCGAAAAAAATACCCAGAAAACTACCAATCAAAAAACCCAGTACCGTTTCTTCCATCGTCACCAGCAATTCACGCCAGAGCGGACCTTGCGCTGTACCTTCAGTGATCCATGTCACCAGTTGCTCATAAATAGCCGTCGGTTGCGAGAAAAAGAAAGGATCAATTAAACCCGCTTTAACTGACAACTCCCACGCCCCCAAAGTCACCACGGCCAATGCGACCCGTAAAAAAATAACCAGGCGGTGATGATTAACTCCTTTGGCAATCGCCTTGCGCTCTTCCTCACCGATTTCAGGCAGATTGAGCGACGTATTTAGGACAGTAGTATTCATATTTTTAATCCCGCTTTAAATTTGGACTTCATCTTTTAAATCCGTCCAGATTTGCTTTGACAGATGGATAAATTCTTCTGAGTAGCGTGCCGTAGAAACTTCCCGCGGACGTGCTAAAGGAATCTCGTAGCAGCTCTTGACAGAGCCGGGACCTTTAGACAACACCACCACACGGTCTGCTAAAGCAATCGCCTCTTCAATATCATGGGTGACAAACACGACGGAGGCTTTTTTCTCTGACCACAAGCCCAGCAATTCATCCTGCATCAGCGCGCGGGTCTGCACATCCAACGCCGAGAACGGCTCGTCCATCAATAAAATTTTTGGCTCGTTAATAAACGTCTGCGCCAGTGCCACACGCTTACGCATACCGCCAGACAACTGATGCGGATAATGATATTCAAAGCCAGCCAGGCCGACTCTGCGTACCCACTCGGCCGCCATCTCTTTCGCCGTTTTTTTATCCTTACCGCGAAATATCGGACCAATCGCAATATTATCGATCACGTTTTTCCAAGGGAAAACTGCATCTGCCTGAAACACAAAACCAATGTCTGGATCAATCCCCGTCACCGGCTTACCAAATACTTTAACGCTACCTGAAGACGGCGGATTTAAACCCGTGATCATGCCTAATGTGGTTGATTTTCCGCAGCCGGTAGGACCAACAATCGCGCAGAAATCGCCTTCATTGACGGTCAGACTAAAATCTTTTAACGCAAGGGTCACTTTGCCAGCCGGACTGATAAATTTTCTGCTGACATTGGTCAACTCAATGGCTACATTCGTTGCCACATTCTTAGTTACGCTCGTTGCCATACTGGTTGCCGTAGTCATCACCTCTATCGCCGAATTTTTCATTATTTCGCCGCTTTCACAAACTCGCTGGTGAAGGTATTCGCCAGATTGATCGTCTTGCCTTGTACCGCTTTATCAAAGCCATTCAATACTTTGAGTACGGTCGCGGGGCCATTTTCCGGCATCACACCATCAGCGGTAAACATCTGCTTGCTGGCTTCCAGCGCATCGATGTACATCTGCTTATTGGATGCGTAATAATCCGCTGGCATTTTTTCCGCAATCTCTTTTGCGCTATGAGTTTTAATGTATTTCAAGGTCTTTACAAACGCGTTAGCTAGCTTTTGCACCTGATCTTTGTGAGTATTCACCCAGGCAGTAGGCATATACAAACAAGCTGCCGGATAAGTACCACCGAGCGCAGCTTCAGTTTCTTTCACCGTGCGCAAATCGACCAGAATGGTGGCCGCACCGGTGGATACCAGACGCGAAATTGTTGGCTCTGTGGTCATACCCGCATCAATTTTATTTTGTGCCATTGCTGCAATAAAAGTTGAGCCTGCGCCCACTGGCAAGGTCGTAAATTCACTATTCTTCACGCCTGCTTTAGCTGCCAGATATTGCGTCAAAAAATTAGTGGAAGAGCCAAGGCCAGTGACGCCTAATATTTTACCTTTAAAATCTGCGGGAGATTTGATGTCTTTGGCAGCTGCCTTGGACACTAAAATTACTTCGCCTGGCGCCTGGCTAAACTGGACTACCGATTGCACTAATTTTCCACGCGCTTGCAAATCGATGGTGTGATCATAAAATCCCACGACACCTTGCGCTGCACCAGATAACATTTCTGTCTCTGCATTGACCCCGGCAGGCTCGCTCAGTAATTCAATCTCCAGACCAGTCTCTTTTAAATATCCTAACTGTTCCGCCAATTTAGCCGACAAGTAGATTTGCTTCTCTATCCCGCCCACCATAATCGTGATTTTGTCAGCCGCATGGACTTGCATGCTGGATACCAGCATCAGCATGGCTGCTATGGGTTTTAATGCGAGTTTGAATACTGCTTTCATGATTGTCTCCGTTATTTTTGAGTTGTATTTTTCGATACGGCGTCGCCATTAACTCGACAAAGCCATACCTGCAACGATTGCTTCCCATCGTTGCAACGTCAACTGGATATGTTCTACCAGTCACAAAATGATAATCGTCACTTTATATTCTATCTGGTGTACACAATCAGAATAAAATAAAAACGAACAAAAGCCTTTTGCACAGTGTCGTGAACAGATGCTCAATCTAATCTGTTTCGCTAAGCTTTTTTATAGACTTTTGTTCTGGATTATTTTTATTAGAACTTAAAGCGCATACCCAAGGCATATTCATTCTGCGAGGTGAATCCATTCGCTTGCGATGCCAGGTAAGTGCCGTCAGTATTCAGGCGATCGAGAGCTAAGTAAAGTTCAGTCCGTTTATCAAAGTGATAAAAAGCCGAACCATACCAAGTCTTGCGCTTACCAGTCGCTGTTTTAGTCGCATTCGCTGTATTTGCATACGCATTCAGGACGTAACCACTGCCATTGACCGCGGCGTGATCAGCATTCATTGTCTGCCAGCCGAGCTCATAATCGAACTTGCCTGCTGGAGTGAACTTAGCCGACAACGTGTATGCCTTATCGCTGCGGTTACCGATTGCAACTGGTTGATCTGCTTTATAGCTGATGTAGCCTGCATTAACGCGTACCAGGCCAAATGTATAGTTACCACCAATAGAATAAGAAGAGTGAGTGTAGCCATTAACATTTGCTGAGTTATAGAAGCTGGAGATATTGGCATTGCCGCCGTTATATGCCAAACCCAAAGATTTAGTCGATCCGGCACTAAAATCACCAGGGACGCCACCGACTTGATAACCGACACCTGCGACGATATTGCCAAACTCTTTTTTCCAGACTATCCCTTTGTCGTAACGAGTTCCTGTTGCGCTACCAGAATAAAAAATAAGCTGTTTGAAATTATTATTATTACTGTAGCCGCCTTCGTCGAGCGTCACATTGGCTGTACCGTAAGGATCGCCATAAATTTTAGAGAATTCACGCGCCAGAGTATTTTGACGACCCAATGTCAGCTTACCGAGAGTGTCGCTTTGCATACCCAGCCATGCGTCACGGTTGAATAACACGCCGGGTGTATCCATGTTGCCGGTAGGGAGTTCATACTCGCTCTCTAATTTGAAGATTGCTTTCAGACCATCGGTATCCTTCAACGCATGCTCACCTTCAATACCCCAGCGGTTGCCACTAAACCAGGCGACTGACATATCGTTTAAGGTATTACCTGTTTTATCGGCATTCGTTTTATTGCTTACGCTAAGGTCGATCAAACCGTACAGTCGAACTGAATCACCACTGTTTTTATAGACTAAACCTTCACCCGGTGGCTGAGTTAAGTTGCCAGAACCCGAGGATGTTTGTGGTGTTGCTTTAGATTCTTTTGCCGCTGCCATTGCTTGCTGGATTTGCGCTAAGGCGTCTTGTGCTTGCTGTGCAGATTTTTGTGCATCAGCTGCTGCTTTTTGGGCTTGGAGTAATGCTTGCTGAAGTTCGGGAACTGTTTGCGCTTGGGCTTGAGTCTGAAGAGCGCCCGCAACTACACCACAAATGGCGAGCGCCATAAGTTTCTTTTTCATTCTTGTCTCCTGGTTATTTTTAAGTTGTATGCCACTGCTACTTATTTTTTAGCTGAGTGAGCCTACGTCGGCAAATGTAATTGCCCAATGCCTTCTACTTACCTTCAATGAAAGCTTTGTGGAGAAAATGACACGCGATATAAGCGACTAGAGCGAAGGAGCACAATCCTTAAGGAAAATGATTTAGCCTTAAGGCTATGAAATTACTTTTAGTAGAAGACAATCGTGAGCTATCTTCCTGGTTATCACGACTATTAGCACAATCTGGTTATGCGGTGGAACAAGCGTTCACTGGTGAAGAAGCAGCACATCTATTGATAACGCAAAACTACGATGCGATCCTGCTTGATCTGACATTGCCGGGTATCAAAGGACAAACCGTCTTAAAACAACTACGGTATAAAAATAATCAAGTTCCTGTTCTCATCATCAGTGCGCTCGACACCTTAAGCGACATCATTGAGAATTTAAATTTAGGGGCAGATGACTATCTCGCCAAACCATTTGATATCCTGGAGTTAGAGGCACGACTACGTTCTTTGCTACGTCGTGCTAGTGGCAAAACGAATCCTATCGTGGCATGTGGCGAACTCAGCTATGACAGTAATTCAAAAAAATTTAGCAGCCATGGGGACGATATTAATTTAACCCCCAGAGAGCATGCCGTACTAGAAGCTTTAATACGACAAACTGGAAAAACCGTTTCTAAGAAAGAGTTGGCAGATGGACTTTTCACACTAGAGGATGCGGTATCACCAAAAGCTTTAGAAATTTATATTGTTCGCTTACGTAAAAAAATTGAAGGCTCCGGCGCACAAATTATTACCTTGCGCGGTCTTGGATATATGTTGACCTATGTTGCCACCACTTAAAAGTTTAAAAAGCCGCTTAGTTTTATGGGTATTTTTACCCACGGTGTTAATTTCTACTATCGACTTATTTGTGACGTATACCAATACCGATACGATTGCGACACTGGTGCAAGAACAATTACTCAAAGGTGGCGCTAAAATTATTTCAGAACAGCTAGCTAAAATCGACGGAAGTTATGAAATTAGCGTGCCGCCAGCCGCCTTTGAACTGTTTGCCAGCAAGTATAGAGATCGCGTGTTTTACTCAGTGCGCAGCAAAAAAGGGCTACTGATTGCAGGTGATGAGGAGCTGTCGACTTACACCGCACCACTACAATTAGAACAAGAAAAATATTTTCTCTCAACCATACGCGGCGAACCTGTACGCGTCATCGTCTATGCACATGCCTTACCTAGTACTGCATCAGGCGACTATGCCATTACCCAGGTTGCACAAACGCTACATGGCCATGCTGCGTTTAAAAAAGACTTATTTTTATTGACGATCAGAGAACATTTACTGCTTTTGTCCATCGTGATCATCGGATTATTTATTGCCTTTCGTTGGACACTGAGTCCCCTCATCCAGTTCGGTGAAAAACTTTTATTACGACAACCAGGCTCACTCGAAAAACTGGATGAAAAAAGTGCTCCGATAGAAATCCGGCCTGTAATTTTTGCGATGAACGACTATGTCGCACGATTAGATAAAACGCTAACCTCCTATGAACAGTTCGTTGCCAATACTGCCCATCAGTTGCGAACATCGTTTGCGATTATTACCTCTCAAATTAATTTTGGACATCGCAATAGTCAGCTTGATCAGACACAAAAAGAAGTACTGAATGCAATTCAAAAAACGATATTACAAGGTACTAAAGTGATCAACCAACTTCTGGTCTTGGCCGCGGTTGAACAAAATCGACATACATTAAGTACAAACAATTGTGTTTACATGGCGGACATCATCAAAAGCGTGATGGAGGAATTGGCACCGTTAGCACAGCAAAAAAATATTGAGCTGGGAATCGATATCTTGGACGATACGGCCAGCCTTGCTGCTCCCCAGAATTTATTGCGTGAGCTGGTGTCCAATCTGATTGATAACGCGATACAGCATATGACAACAGAGGGCAACATCACTGTCTCGTTACGGCAAGAAAAATCGTCAATTCTTATGAGCATCGTCGATAACGGTGTCGGTATCCCGGTGGTAGAGCAGCAAAAAGTCTTTGACCGCTTTTACCGTCTGGATGACAGTAAACCCAATAGCTCTGGTTTAGGGCTGGCGATTGTGAAAGAGATTGGTGATTCTTTAAACGCGACTATTGATTTAAAGACGCCGGACAATGGAATTGGTTTGCAAGTGGATGTGCGGTTTCCTAAAACCATGTCTTCAGTTTAATGCTGTTGGAACAAAGCGAGGTTACACCAATCCATCGTCAATCCGCTTAGCTAAGTTAATTTAAATACTCTCTCCCTGTATATATTAAGTGTCCATATAATCATTGGACGAAACAGCATATTTTGTAAATTAACTGGGGAGTATATGTATATTCATACTTGGGGAGCTTACTGAAAATTGTTCTGGCAAGACGTAACGACGAAGGCAACACAGCTAGGACGGTTTGCATCAGTCCCAAATTATCATTTGATGATTACGATTGCCATCTGTGACGATCTCCACTAAGTCCACGCGTACTTGCGCTTAGTCGCACGTGACAAGTCCGCGATCAACATCTTTAACGCAAAACTTATCTTGGTCGCAAAATAAGGCTAAAATTAATTCATCAGGACTTACGCAATATTTTGATTGTTTTCCCTACATTGACTTCTAAGATAATGATGATCACCTCCACACCGACTCTGTTAGTAACACCCTCTGATCACCCTTTGAGCGATGCACAACGTGCCGAACGCATGACGAACCCGAGTTTTGGCCGGATTTTTACGGATCATATGGTGGTCATTCCTTATCGTAACGGCGCTTGGCAACAAGGCGAATTAAAAGCCTACGGCCCTTTAAGCCTGGACCCTGCGGCATCTGCACTACATTACGGCCAGGCGATTTTTGAAGGCTTTAAAGCCTTTAGCCAGCCGGATGGCAGTGTCAAAACCTTCCGACCGGATGCCAACAGCGCACGCTTCAACCGCAGCGCACAGCGCCTGGCAATGCCGGATTTGCCTGGAGATATATTCATGCAAGCAGCAGATGCTTTAATCACCATGGATAAAGCCTGGGTACCCAAGAATGTGGGAGAAAGTCTGTACCTGCGGCCACTGATGTTTGCCACTGATCCGTTTTTGGGCGTGCGCCCTGCCAGCGAATATCTGTTCGTCTTATTTGCCTCCCCCGCCGGCGCCTACTTCCCGCAAGGCGTTAAACCGGTGACGGTGTGGATCAGCGAAGATTTTGTCCGTGCAGCACCTGGCGGCACTGGCGAGGCGAAATGCGCAGGCAACTATGCCGCCAGCTTGGTAGCGCAAGCGCAAGCGCTGGAAAAAGGCTGCGACCAAGTGGTATGGCTGGATGCAGTAAAGCGCGAATACATAGAAGAAATGGGTGGGATGAACCTGTTCTTTGTCTACGAAGAAGCAGGAAAAACTCGCATCATTACGCCAGAACTCACAGGTACCTTGCTATCCGGCATTACACGTCGTAGCTTGCTGGAAATGGCCAAAGACTTGGGTTACGAAACAGAAGAACGCAAGCTCACGGTACAGCAATGGCGCGACGACATCGCATCAGGGCGGATGACAGAAGTATTCGCCTGCGGTACCGCAGCCGTTATCACACCAGTCGGCCATGTCAAAGCAAAGAATTTTGAGATGCAAATCAACCAAGGTGAAAACGGCAAAGTCACTATGGCACTGCGTGAAGCTCTGCTGGCGCTACAGCACGGCACTGCGGAAGATACGCATGGCTGGATGCATAGCGTTTGCTAATCTTTGTTAGTGTGTGCGAAGGCTTGTTACTGTGATGGCTATGAGAGGCTGATTTTTATGAGCTTCTCAACGCCTACTAATTTAAGTCAATTCTAAGTAGTCTTTTGCGCGAGTGTACACATTGCGCTTACAAAGAATGATGTTTCAAAAGACTTCATTCTTATTCGATACTCAGTCTCAAGTCATACGCTTTGTATAGCGCTCAATGACAACATTGTCATAGTTTGATGTAAGCCAAGTTGTAAAATGTATTTTCCAAATACCTGTACAACAACCGCGGAAAGCCCATCATGCCATTACGAATCGTCGTCATTTTTATCCTTTGCATTTCTATCATCCAAGCTGCACAAAGTCAGAATACACAGCCTGCTAAGGCTGGTGCAAATATGCCACCAGCTCAAACACAAGGGGCATTAACTCCGGCACAGCTAGCAAAGATGAAGGAGATACTGTCAGCCTACAAACCAAATAGTCTCAGCGTTGACGACGCAAAAGCGATCAAACGCAACTTGCGCGAAGCAGGTATCCAACCGGGCCCTGCAAGAGGAGACGCACTGCGTGCTGCCGGATTTGACCCCAAAAAACTGGAAGCACTAGACCCGCGTCCAGCTGGCGCAGCGCCAGGTGGAGAGCGCGCGAACTCGCCGCCTAATGCGCCAAAACCAGGCTCACCGACCGCTAAGTAAATAGTCTGGAAAACCGTTTGTGATGTTTTTGATGTTTGTGATATTTGTGACTACTGCTGTACGAAAGCTCGCATGAAAGTCTTGCTCATAGAGGATGAACAAAAAATAGCCGACTTTGTATCCATCGGTCTAAAAGAACGCGACTTCAATGTTGAGCACTGCAACAACGGCAATGTAGGTTTTGAACTAGCTAGCAAAGGTCAATATGCCGTCATCATCCTCGATATCATGCTACCAGGCCGAGACGGTCTCTCTATTTTGAAGGAATTACGTAGCTCGGACGTGGCAACGCCTATCATTTTACTGACGGCGCGCAATGAATTGGGGGATCGCATAACGGGGCTCAACCTTGGTGCAGATGATTATCTTGCCAAGCCATTTTTTGTCGAGGAATTAGTCGCTCGCATACATGTTCTGCAACGACGGCTTGCCGGAGATAGACAAAACCTGCTACAAGTGGGCAAACTAAAGCTTGACCGCATCACACGGCAAGCTAGCTCTAGCGGACACACGATAGAACTCACCACGCGAGAATTTAGTCTGCTTGAATACCTGATGCGCTCGGCTGGACAGGTATTTACTCGTGGTCAAATTCTTGAGCATGTATGGGGCTATGATTTTGATCCTAGCACTAACGTGGTGGATGTCTGCATCAAACGTATAAGAAGCAAAATCGGATCAATCGAAGTTAGTACCGATACCCCGTCCCCTATAGAGTCAGTGCGAGGCACTGGTTATCGTTTCAGACTCGAGCCTTAAGAAGTTGCTCATGATTTCCTTCAGAACCCGATTATTTATCATTGCCGTGAGCATTGTCTCGACCGCGCTAACCGTCGTGCTGGCGTTAGCCTGGTCTAGTCTGATGAAAAATGAAGTAGATCGATTAGACGAGCGGCTTTGCCTGGAGACACAACGCTTCACCACACAACCGTTTATTCGAATCGATGCGGCTAGTCTTGAGTCAGATATCGTCACTAAATTGCGTCTTGACTCCAATAAGCAACTACTCTTTCGCTACACCTCAGAAGTGGGTATGCTAGAGGTCAAATCTACTTACTGGCAAGACGATATCAATATCGATCAATTGAACTGGAAGTCGGTACCATTTCGCGCCTTGCCCGATCCAAACAGACAGTTGCGAGATGAACATAGGCCTGAAGCGCATCTGGACAATCGCACCGAAGCTTCCCCAGCAGAACGGGCGCCGCGTGGCAAATGCGCTGTCAGCACGCTCACTGTCCAGGACAAGCAATGGCGTGCCACGACATTCACGACCCCACGCGGCAGAGGCTTTCTTGGTGTCGATTTAGCCGCTACAACATCGGAGCTGCAAGCGGGACTCAAGCGTGCATTATGGCTAGTGGTACCGCTGGCACTTATCTTGACTGCACTTGGCGCTTGGTTACTTGCCAGCCTGACTATGCGACCGGTCAACCGTTTACGCAATGCGATGAAAACCCTGACGCAAAAGGACCTTCACCAACGATTACCCAATGAGGGCGAGGATAAAGAATTTAGAGAATTGATTGATACCTACAACACCATGCTCCAGCGCCTGGATGTGAGTTTCCATCAGGCCTCACGTTTCTCCGGTGATGCTGCTCACGAGCTCCGGACACCACTCACTATTTTGCAAGGCAAGATAGAACAAGTGCTCAACAAATCAGACAATCAAGTTATCCAAACCGACTTAACTGAGATGTTGGACGAAGTCAGCAGACTCACTGCGATCACCCGAAAGCTATTGTTATTGTCGCATGCGGATGCAGGTAAACTCGCTCTACACACAACGCGTATTGACCTCAGCGAACTACTCAATGAATTGGTCGTCGATGCACAGATGCTCATTAATAATCAGACTCTAAGGAGCAACATCGCCAAACATCAAGTGATCTATGGCGACATCTTGTTGCTGCAACAGCTTTTAAATAATCTCATCAGCAACGCGGTACGTTATTGCCCTGCGAAAGGTAATATCACCATCCAAAGTATTAGCGAAAAAAAGGGCGTCACTATCCTCATCAGCAATACTAGCCACAACATCAATATGGACGACCGGGCACGTTTTTTTGACCGCTTTTATCGTGGCGATGCCGCACACAATCGCAAGATCGAGGGTAATGGTTTGGGCTTGAGTCTGGCGTTAGAGATTGCCAAAGCACACGGCGGTGATTTACGTCTGGCACAAAGTCCTCAAGATGTCGTTCAACTATATTTATGGCTCCCATTCAAGCAATAAAAATGGGAGCTTCCTGACACTCTTTAATCGAGATATAGCACTAACCATAAAGCATAACAACACATTGGTATTACGACGCTGAAAGGCTTGAGCTAATCACTACACGACAAGCTTGAGTATCCTTTTTAGAAGTTACTGAGCATCATCAACTACAGCAGAAATTACCTACACCGGTATCAAACGCCAGGCAATAAGTAGGACCCCTCCCCTCTCCCGATAACGTAACCGCCTGAATGACGAAGATGTCATTAATTTCGACTTTTCTTCTTCTACACTGTTTATAACCAAACTAAGCATTCACGGTAACTGTTTTAATTATTCTGGAGAGCCCTCATGAGTAACTTTATTCACTCTATATTCACACCCTTAATCGCCATCACACTCACCGCCTGTGGCGGCAGTGCCAGCACAACGCCTATACCGACCTCGGGCACGAACGCGGGCACATCTACAAGTGCTGGTACCGGAACTAGCGCCGTAACCGTACCAAGTGCCCCGACTGCTCTAATCAGCACTGCGGGTAACGCTAGTGTCAGTATCGCTTTTACCGTACCAGTGTCTAATGGTGGTGCCGCTATCACTTCCTATACAGCAGCATGCAGCACTCCCGGTATAACGATAAACGGTACAGCAACAGCAAGCCCTGTCAGCGTGTCGGGATTAAACAATGGCACTACTTATTCGTGCAGCGTTACTGCAAAAAATTCAGCTGGAAGCAGCACGCCTTCGGTGCCGGTGGCGGCAATCCCCATAGCACCCAGCAGCAATACCGGTTCGACTAATGGTGTGGCATGTGCACTGAGCTATAACGCATTCAATAGCAGCGCTAAAGTGATGGCGAATAGCATTTCTAACTGGAGTTGTACCAGCACTATCCGCACACTCACTGGTAACGGCATCCCTGACCATGCCGTCACATCGGGTAACTTTGCTACACCGATCTCTACGCAAAATATTGTAATCAATATGCCGGCAAAACCAGCTGTCACCTCTTCCGCTGGCGTCAATATGAGCAATATTGGCTATGTACTAAATAGCGTCAAGCTTGATCCAGGAACTGCAGGATCGTGCTCCTCCACAGCAACCTCCACCGCCAATGGCGGTGGCTGTGTGATGGTGAACGGTAAAGACCCTTGGGTACTAGAAGCGATTGGCGGTGCCTTTGTCTTTGGCACCGATGAGAGCAACGCCCATGTACAACCCAATGGCCAATATCACTATCATGGTGTGCCGGAGGCATACGTCACCAAGCTGAATAAGGGTAAAGCAATGACCCTGGTCGGATTTGCTATCGATGGCTTCCCCATTTATGCGCGTTACGGCTACTCCTCTGCAAACGATGCCAACTCCGCGATCAAATTGGTAACCTCAAGTTATCGCAAAGAAGCCACGCCAGATGCTGGCCGACCTTCGGTTGCCATCTTCCCTATGGGCACATTTACCTCAGATTATGAATATGTGCCGGGCTTAGGTGATCTGGATGAATGCAACGGCCGCACCGGCGTCACACCAGAGTTTCCCAACGGGATTTACCACTACTTCATAACGGATACTTTTCCATTCATCCAGCGCTGCATTAAGGGTTCTCAATAATGCCGCTTACATTGCAGATTATGCATAGCGACAGACGTGGTGATATGTTCAGTTATTTGTATAAGTCTGTACTTAGACTGCTGCTCACAACAGTCATGATTTTGGCGGGGCCAAATGCGCTGGCCCATCTGATGCCAGCGCAACAGGGTACGGTGAATATACTGGACGATGCTGCGTTCATCGTATTCTCCGTACCAGTATCTGCCTTGGTCAAGTCGGATAACAAGATTGATGACAATCACGATAAGCGCTTGTCCGAGGTAGAACTGCAATTGCATCGCGTAGCGATAGAGCAATTGATAAAACAAAGACTGCGCATGTTTGACGATAAGGATCAAGGGAGAGTAGATTTTATACAAATCAGTACAGAGCCCAGCGAATTCAGTCAGCATACCGATATCGACACAAGAGACGACACGATCGGTGCCACGCAGTTTTTGGTACTAATGAAGATACGTTTCAATGCGGCCCCAAAAACCCTGCGTATAGAGACTGATTTGTTTGGCACGCTAGAAAACGAACAACAGTTCGCCATTAAAGCGATACGTGGTCAAGAGACCGAGGCGATCATTCTCCGGGCGAACCATCCGCAACATCAGTTTTTTCGTGGACCTTGGCAGGTATTCACTGACTACATCGTCATCGGCTGCGAGCATATTTTGCTGGGCTTTGACCATTTACTGTTCCTGCTCACCATTATCGTGGCAACTGCTGGCTGGCGTTATTGGCTGGGGGTACTCACCAGTTTCACCATCGCCCACAGTGTGACGCTGACACTATCGCTGATGGGTTGGGTACACGCGCCAGCCAAAATCATAGAACCATTGATAGCAGCGAGTATCGTACTGATGGCAGTACTCAATTTGTGGCAACGCCATGCCGCAGTTTTACAGCGATTCAGCATTGTCTTTGCTTGTGGCTTACTCCACGGCCTGGGCTTTGCCTCATCGATCACCGACATGGGTTTGCACGGCTCGTACCGTTTAATGAGTCTGCTCGGATTTAACCTTGGTATAGAACTAGGTCAAGCGCTTTTTCTGTTGCTGCTACTCGCGCTTGGGACAGTATTGCATCAGCTAGCGCGCATGACGTTATTAAATCGTCTCAACTTAACCGAGTTGATTAAGCCGATGACTTCCATATCCGCTTTGATTATTGGTACCGCCTGGATATTTGAACGCCTGATTATTTATTAATCATCTTGAGTAAGATGTTGACTGAAATGGAAAATATCAACGCAAACATCGTTGTGCGAAAAGATATTAGTTATCGAGACTGATAAAAAATTTCACTTTTAGGTGTCCAATACTATTGCGGCTTCTGACATGTTTTCATGCCAGAAGCCGCAATAGTATTGGAGGTTCGTTTTTCAACGATTTATTTTTAACTACATAGCGCAATGATTACAGCTCTGGCTGTATCAAATGTCCCAGCTTGGTGACCTTAGTACTCAGATAGCGATCATTGTGGGGATTGCGTTTGATCACTAGAGGAATATGCTCTGTGACCGCGACGTTTAATCCTTCCATCGCGGCGATTTTGCGTGGATTATTCGTCATCAGTTTCAGCGAGCTAATGCCCAGATGCTTGAGCATAGGATCGCACAGGCTGTAGTTACGTAAATCTGCAGCAAACC
Organism: Undibacterium sp. GrIS 1.2; assembly: GCF_040544435.1. Classification (NCBI taxonomy): domain Bacteria; kingdom Pseudomonadati; phylum Pseudomonadota; class Betaproteobacteria; order Burkholderiales; family Oxalobacteraceae; genus Undibacterium; species Undibacterium sp. GrIS 1.2. Next base: position 17,269 of record NZ_JBEONP010000014.1, on the reverse strand, counting down.
CAAGTTGTTGATTGGCTTCTACCGTGTCGGCACCCAAGTCTTGCAAGTGATACGCACGTACTTTGTTTAGCAAGCCAATACCGCGTCCCTCTTGGCGCAGATACAGCAAAGCGCCGCGGCCTTCCTGGGCGATTTTTTGCAATGCCAGTTCCAGCTGCGGACCACAATCGCAGCGCTGGCTAAATAAGGCGTCGCCGGTCAGACATTCTGAGTGAATCCGGGCTAATACGGGGTCGCCGTTGGCGACATCACCCAAGGTCAGCGCAATATGTTCTTTGCCGGTGGCTGGCTCAAAAAAAGCATGCATCTGAAAAGTTGCCCACGTCGTTGGCAAAATGCAGGAGGTAACATAATCCAAATCCTGACCTGAGCTACTGCTCGGGTTGCTGGCATTGCTGTCGTTAGATTTTGGATTACCTGCGAGCGTACTTGCAGGCGATGGGTGGCTGGACATAAAGGTTCTCGCGATTGATTCTTTTTAGGAGTCTTGATGACTCGTTACTTCTTATCTGTAAAACATGTCTAAAACGGATTTAAACAAATATAAACATGTATAAAGCTTATCTAGCTGTTATCACCACAACAACTTGCAGTGACAACGTGAAGAGCAGAGTATAAACGACGGTACCAATTTAGATGCGAACCAAGCATCTTGGCGGCATTTACAGGCTATTTCTGGCTTGGTTGTGCTTGGGTGTGTTTATTTAAATCGCAATTAATTTATATAAAAACAATAGTTCTTCGTAAAAAATTCTGCTTATCTTGCTTTGCGACTGCTTTGCTATAGATGATGCTATTGGTGATACTTTTGATGACGACTTATACCGATATAAGGCCAAAAAGTGTAATTCCAAGTCACAGCGCCGGATTCGGCGATAAAAGCAAAAAGCCCACAACGAAGTGGGCTTTTTCTATCAACAGGTCAGCTACGTTCTCAGCAGCGTTGGCTCGCAGTGACTACCTGTTATCAAACTATTCCTGATGATAACGAGTCACTAACTCAACTTCGTTTTTCGACCCCAGAAAAACGGGTACGCGTTGATGCAATTTCTCTGGCTGAATATCTAGCATACGCTGCTTGCCATCGGTGGATGCGCCACCCGCTTGTTCTACGATGAAGGACATAGGATTCGCTTCGTACATCAAACGTAGCTTGCCTGGCTTGTCCGGTTCACGCGCATCAGCCGGATACATGAAGACACCACCACGGTTAAGAATACGATGCACGTCAGCCACCATAGAAGCAATCCAGCGCATATTAAAATCTTTACCGCGTGGACCAGTGACGCCAGCCTGTAACTCATTAACATAGCGAGTCACTGGCGGCAACCAATGGCGCGCATTAGAGGCATTGATCGCATATTCTTTAGTATCGACGGGAATTTGCATATTTTGTTGAGTCAGTACCCAAGAACCCATTTCTCTATCCAAGGTAAAGCAATTCACACCATTGCCAGTGGTGAGCACCAGCACAGTTTGAGGACCATATACAGCATAGCCGGCTGCAACTTGCTTATTACCGGCCTGCATAAAATCTTGCTCAGTCGGCTCTGCCATGCCTTCTGGCGCCTTGAGCACAGAGAAAATCGTGCCGATGGAAACATTGACATCAATATTGCTGGAGCCGTCGAGCGGGTCGAACAGCAACATGTATTCGCCTTTAGGATACCGGTTGGGAATTGGGTGGATACTTTCCATTTCCTCGGACGCCATCGCTGCCAGATGGCCGCCCCATTCATTGGCTTCCAGCAGAATTTCATTAGACAAAATATCTAATTTCTTTTGTACTTCGCCCTGAATGTTTTCGCTGCCAGCAGTACCTAAGACTTCACCCAAGGCACCTTTGCCGACGGCATGACTAATGGTTTTACAGGCGCGTGCAACGACTTCGATCAACAAGCGCAATTCTGCTGGAATCGAATTATTCAGGCGTTGTTCTTCGACCAAATATTGGGTCAGACTGACACGTTTCATGAGCTTCCTTTTTATGCCCCGCGTTGTTTACTATTACGACGCACAGGCGATTCAACATAACAATTCAAATTAGATCGGCTAACTGTAACTCAGCTGCAACTGAACTAAAACTCAACTACAGCTCAACAGCAATTCAACAGAAACTTAAGAAGCAAGTGCTTTTGTCACCACTTCTAATACATCGCTAGATAATTTCTTAGTATCGGCAACACTTTGCAAAGCGGCCTTCATATGGACTTGCAAATTCTTGGGATATTTTTTCCAACGATCCATACTGCGCGCTAAACGTGCTGCAACTTGTGGGTTCATCTTATTTAAAGTGATGACTAATTCTGCCCATAAAGCATAACCACTGCCATCCGCCGCATGGAACCGGGACGGATTGGCATTGCAAAAACTAAACACCAGACTACGTGCACGATTTGGGTTACTCAGAGTGAAGGCTGGATGCTTCATTAACTCGCGCACTTTTGCCACATCCGTGGTGCGTGCTGTGCCTTGCAACATAAACCACTTGTCGATGACCAAAGCTTCTTTTTTGAAGTCTCTGAAGAACTTATTCAATGCCTGTGCAGCAGCTTTGGTATTTTTGGCAGAGCCAGAAAAATTCGTCAATGCAGTCAACGCTGCAATTCTATCTGTCATATTTTCGGCTTCATCAAACTGGGTTTTAGCCAGATCGAATGTGCTGTCATCCGCCCACTCCAGCAGGTAAGACAATGCCAGATTTTTTAGCGCCCGTTTAGCGGCAGAGACTGCATCTGGGCTATATTTTCCTGGCGTCAAATTCTCTTCATAGGTCGTCAATAAATCGGCTTTGAGATGTTGTGTCAAAGTGCTACGGACGAATTTTCTGGCGATATGGATCGCTTGCGGATCGACCACCTTAAACTCTTCTGCGATCATTGCCTCGGATGGCAAGGTCAATACCAGTTCACGGAAAGCCGGATCTAATGTTTTGTCATTTAAAGTGGACCGCAGCGCTTCGATAAACATGCTGTCCAGTTCTAAGACTTCCGCATTTTGTACTGCGTTTGTCAGCTTCACTAAGCGACGTATTGCCAGACGCTGACCGGCTTCCCAACGATTAAACGGATCACTGTCATGTGCCAGCAAATGACCGAGTTGCTCATCGGTGTAATCAATTTCTAACATGACCGGTGCAGAGAAATTACGCAAAATTGATGGCGTAGGTTCTTGCGCAATGCCAGTGAACTTAAAGCTCTGACTTGCTTGGGTCAGTTCCAGCACTAAAGTAGTTTTATCCGTAGCTGGCTGACCCTCTACATTTAATGGTAAATCCTTGCCAGCGGCATCCAGCAAACCGACTGCAACAGGAATATGGAATGGCTGTTTCTTTGGCTGACCTGGCGTCGCCGGGCAAGACTGGCTAAGCTTAATTTCATAAGTTTTTGCCTCTGCGTCAAAGCTCGTCACGACCTTTACGCGAGGCGTGCCAGACTGGCTATACCAGCGCTCAAATTGCTTCAGATTGCGACCGGAAGAATCCGCCATCGCCGCACGGAAATCATCACACTCGACTGCTTGTCCATCATGGCGCTGGAAGTATAAATCCATGCCCTTGCGGAATCCTTCATGGCCTAGCAGGGTGTAATACATGCGTACGACTTCCGACCCTTTTTCGTAAATCGTGACAGTATAAAAATTATTAATCTCAACAAAAGAATCTGGACGCACAGGATGCGCCATAGGACCTGCATCTTCGGAGAACTGGACTTGGCGTAACAAGCGCACATCTTCTATCCGTTTTACGGCGCGGCCAGTGGCAGTACCGACCAGATCAGCAGAGAATTCCTGATCACGGAATACTGTCAGGCCTTCTTTCAGCGACAACTGAAACCAGTCGCGGCAAGTAACGCGATTACCGGTCCAGTTATGAAAATATTCGTGTCCGACGACCGATTCAATACCGGCATAATCAACGTCCGTTGCTACACGTGGATTCGCCAGTACATACTTTGTATTGAAAATATTTAAGCCCTTGTTTTCCATCGCACCCATATTAAAGTCGCCAGTGGCAACGATCATAAAGCGATCCAAATCCAACTCCAGGCCGAAACGCTCCTCATCCCAACGGATACTGTTTTTCAGCGAATCCATAGCATGTTGGGTTTTGTCGAGATTGCCGTTTTCTACCCACACTTGCAACAAGACTTTACGGCCAGATTTAAGTTTATATTTTTCTTCCTGACAAACTAATTTACCCGCAACCAATGCGAATAAATAAGAAGGTTTTTTGAACGGATCTTCCCACTTAGCGTAGTGACGGCCATCGCCCAGATCACCTTCTTCAATCAGATTGCCGTTAGACAGCAAGACCGGAATTTTCTTTTTGTCGGCACGTAGCATGACGGTGTATTTCGCCATCACATCAGGACGATCCGGGAACCAGGTAATTTTGCGGAAACCTTCTGCCTCGCATTGCGTGATGAAGTTTTGATTGGAGGTGTACAAGCCGGACAAGGAAGTATTTTTGACTGGCTTGATCAGCGTTTCAATTTCTAGCGTGACGTCATCTGGCGCATTGGCGATACGTAGTGTTTCGCCTTCGATTTTGTACGCCGACTTTTTGAGGTTGACGCCATTCATGCGCAGTTGCAGCAATTTGAGTGACTCACCAAACAGCACGATATCTTTTTCGCTGCTATCGTGATTACGTCGCATCACCATTCTGGTGGCAACATGGGTAGCGTCAGGGTCAAGATCGAAACCCATTTCGACCGTATCTACCCAATACCCCGGGGCGATGTAATCTTTGCGATAAATCGTCACTGGGGTAACTGCGGTATCGTTGTTGTCTGTGCGCATGTGATGGTGAGCCTTCTAAAAAGAATAGGTGCTGTGTCTTTAATCTATTTTGCAACTAGTTTAAAGACACAGCAAAGGCTACCATTTTACCAAGCTGCGCCGGAAGGCATGCAAGCTTTGATGATTACCGCAGAAAATTTGGGTAAGTGTGTGGATTTTTAAGGATATGGTTAAGCGAATCGCCGTTTAAGACGAGTAAATCATCGTTCAGAAGTAAAGCCGTTACAAAGAGAAACAGATAATAGATCGTAGACAGAACCAACTTAAAATTCTATCGTCTAAGATAGAGAGTACCAATAGGGACAACAATCGAAGCAACATAGCAACAATGTAGAAGCAAAACAGGAGCACGATCATGAAAACAGAAAGAACCTCCCTCATCAGAAAATCTCTTTTGTTATTACTGGCGACAACGAGCTTGTTGTTAGCAGGCTGCGCCACCAGCGTAACGAGCAGAGTCAGCGTTTTTCAGGAATGGCCAGCCGATATTAAAGATAAAAGCTATGTCATCGAGCGCACAGAGCCGCAACAAAATAGTCCCGAGCACAACAGCTATGAACAGTTATTGCGTAACAAATTACAGACGTTAGGCTTTGCAGAAGCTGGCAGCGAGGCGAATGCGGCGCTTAAAATCAGCATGCAATATGGCACTGGCTTGAGTGAAATCCAATTCTCCGCACCTTGGGATTTAGCTTTATATGATCCGTTCTGGGGTAGCCATTTCAGAAGAGGCCTGATCCCGAGAGCCTATTACTATCGTTATCCTTATTCCCCGTACTATTTTGGGCGCACCGACACCATGCTGATGTCAGATCTGAGCGTGCGACGTTATTATTTACATCAATTAGAAATTGGCATTGCCGACAAAGTCAGCGGCAAAAAGCTATATGAAATCAAAGCCAGTACCGAGCAATTGAGCCCAGAAATTAATCTGCAAATGCCGTATTTGATTGACAGCGCTTTTATTGATTTCCCCGCTAAAACTGGCAGTACGATGGAGATAGAACTACCGATTATGAAGTAAATCAGAAAATATACTCCCCTCCCGTATTTTTAGATTGTCCAAGTATTTACTGGACAATAAGGCATTTTTCATAAAAATAATGGAGAGTATATTATTAGTGACGAGCAGAATTGCAATCCTGTTGGCACCAACTAAACAGCTCAAGCTTAATTTGGAGGATCGCGCAAAGCTTCGACCAGCGCTCTGTCAACTACAGAATCTGCTGAAATTAACAGCGCTTCTCCATTGCGGAATTTATTTGCCAGCTCTTCACTAGCAATAGAAAAAGCGTCATGCCCTTGACGATTAGTAAAAATATAGCGGGTACGTTTTGGGCTAACCCACGCTAGTTTGAATCTCGCAATAGATCCATTGCTGCGGGTAAAGTCTATCCAGATGCCTCTTTCCAAACTCTCCAGCAACAATACCCATTCATCATCAGTTTGATCAATCTGGTCTTGCACATGACGATTGAGACGACGCTCACTCGCACGCTGAGCGATGTTCACCGCGATTTCTAATTGACGACGCGGTGAAAACTCCAGCGGGGCGCGGGCAATGGCAGCGTGCCGCTCGGCCAGTTTAGAAAAGAAGATCACCCGGTCAGGCTCATCCCATTTAATCGCATTTAACCAGGCATTGAGCAAGGTCAGCATCGATGGTAATTTACTGACCAGGCTCTTACGTTCTTCGGCGCTGTTCTTGGGCTTTAAGCTCCAGATCAGGTCGTCCATCGTTTTTAAGGCGTTTTCCAGAGCGTGCGGCTTTTGCTCTTTTACACTGTGTGCAATGGTCAGAATACGTATCCATTGCTCTAGTAAAAAGGTTTCTAAGAAGCCAGCAACTTCACCTGTCTCTACCCGCAAAGACACGTCATGCTCTGCAAATTCGCGCGCCAGGCGCATTTTTTCTTGCTTGAGCGCGTTGGCAACGGGCTGGACAATTGCCTCTTCAGTTTTTTGCTCTTCATCTTTGAGGAAAGTTTCTAAGTCAGAAACCACGTCAGAAAACAAATCAATTTGCTGATCAAACTCTTGCTGCACACGCTCGACGATACCTTCTATCATTTGGTACAAAGGATCGTCATTATTACTCTCTGTACTCAATGAGATACTGGACTTAGCTAAGGTATCAATCAAAACCCGAGCCGGATGAGATTCTTTAAAAAAGAAATCCTTGTCCATCAAGGCGACCTTAAGCGTCGGTATTTGCAACTGCCCTATCAATCCTTTGATATCTTCAGGAATACTCGGATCATTGAAGACAAAGTCAAAAATACGCGCTAACAGCTCAATGGTATTTTGATCGATATGGGTCAGGTTGCTATCCGCCGTTGCTTGCTGCGACAATTGACGTAGCGGCGATGCGTCTCGGTTACCTGTAGCGGGCGCTGGATTATTATTTCTTTGTATGCTGGTCAGATAGTCAAAAAACTGGCGGTCTATGGTTACCGTATCTGCTTGATTAAGATTGGCAGTGGTATGCGTCTGTTTGCCAGTCCACTCAAGAGAATGCTCTTTCCCAGACTGCCCGGATTGCGCCGATGTTCCTCCGATATTGCTCTGACTAGGCTGCCCAGAAAAAATATTTCTGAGCTTATTGTGCAAGTACGGGTCGCGGTCAGCGATATCGTCTGACCGGCTAAATTCGTTTTTTCGCTGATTTTTTTTAAACGAATCACTGATATTCGGCAAAATACCGCGCGCGACTAAGGCCTCGTTTACTTCTTGCAATATAGGACCCAGTTGTATGAAGAGGTTAGGCTGTAATAGCCGCAATACCAGGTGATGCGATTCCGGCGTGGTATCAAACTCCATCCATGCCTGATAAACCGCACGCACAAAAAGCTCTGGTCGAAAGGGATTCTGCGAGACGCTGATGGGAGTGCGCCTCAGCACATGCCCGATACGAATATTCAGTGCCACCAATTGTTCAGCATTACTGACTTCCAACGCCTGGCACAAATTACGGATCAGAACCTTACTTTCCATCTCCTCAAACGTGACTAGCGAGAAGTCTTGTTTTTCGTCTTCTTTTTTAGGTTTTTTACGAGTGTTAACGGTACTGACTTCTTTGGCGAGAGCGGCATTGATATGCCCACCGACCAGACGATAAAAGTTGGTGCTATTTCTTTTTAACAGTTGATAGGCGTTAAAGCTACTAGCCGCCTCTTCGGGTCTAACTGTCTGATCAGAAATTTTAAATAAAGCTTCAGTCAGCCTCGCGCAAAACGCCTCTAGTTGCGAAGAAACACGCGTAGTCGCAACCGGTACCAGGCTTTGTAAAATTAAAAGCCGGCTGGAGCTAGAAAATTCGCTCTTTTTTGTGGTACTGCCAAGTCCAAGTGGGATAGTGTCCATTGTTTATTTAATTTATTTTATGAATCCACCATCAATTACGCTTAAGCACGCATCAGCTACATTAATCACATTAGCTAAATCAGCCGACTCAATTAATCATTGCATAGCATACCTCCGACCATCGGAGACCTTAAGAGTAATAAGCTTCTGTTGCAAAGGTAATAAAGATAATTAAGGCAACAGCCAGAAACAGGACAATTAATAAACGTCCAAACTTTGGTACGCCGTCTACATTATTTGAGGCGGCTTGCTCTTTTTGCTCTGGCTTGCTCATATTTATTTAGTCTTAATTTTGTCTTAATTTTGAATTTGCCTCAAGTTCTGGATGGTAACAGAGACCAATACCAGCTCCCTAGCGATGGCTGAAGAAATACGCAGCTAATTAGCCCTCTATCCGATATTTAACACCCACGTTAAGGAATCAGAATAGTAGAACCTGTTGTTTTTCGTGCTTCCAGATCGCGATGTGCTTGAGCTACTTCACTTAAAGCATAGCGTTGATGCACATCGATTTTGATTTTCCCGCCCTCCACCATGGCAAATAAACGTGCTGCCATCTGTTCCAGATCATCACGTTTAGCGGCATGACTCATCAGACTAGGACGCGTGATGAACAAAGATCCGCGGGATGCGAGTTCATTCAAACCAAATTCTGGCACCGGGCCAGAAGCACTGCCAAAGCTGACCATCATGCCCAATGGTGACAAACAATTGAGCGAACCGATGAAGGTATCTTTGCCGATGGAGTCATACACAACTGGCACGCCTTTACCCCCGGTAATTTCTTTAACTCGTTCCACAAAATTCTCTTTGTTGTAATTGATCACATGAGTACAACCGTGCGCTTTGGCGAGCTCTGCTTTTTCGTCGGAGCCGACGGTACCTATCATCGTCACGCCAATTGCCCGCGCCCACTGGCAAGCAATCAAACCGACGCCACCTGCTGCGGCATGGAACAAAATGGTTTCTCCACCTTTGAGCGGAAAGGTGCGGTTAAACAAATATTCTACCGTCAAGCCTTGTAGCATCATTGCTGCGGCAGTTTCAAACGAGATATTGTCTGGCAAACGCACCAGATTATCGGCTGGCATAATCCGAGCCTCGGCATACGCACCGTTGGGGCGACCGGCATAAGCAACACGATCACCTACCTTGACATAAGTCACATCAGCACCAACAGCCTCCACTACGCCTGCGGCTTCCATCCCCAAACCCGCTGGCAAGACTTGCGGATATAGGCCGGTACGAAAGTACACATCGATATAATTCAGCCCGCAGGCGGCATGGCGGACCAGCGCTTCGCCGGGGCCTGGCTGGCCCAGTGTGACATCGACGTATTCCATCACTTCTGGACCGCCGGTTTGCTGGATTATGATGGCTTTTGTGGTTGTCATGGTCTCGCTCTCTTGGTTAATTAGCTGTAATTCAAATTTGAATTAAAGTTTTAATTTAGCTCTTAATATGAATCGAGCTGGATTGAAATGTGAACTCAGATTAAAAAAATAATCATTTTTTCATCGACAATAAATACATCCCGCCAACGACTAAAACAGTGCCTGCCAGTTGCCAGGCGGTGATCGGTTCACTTAAGAAAAAAGCCCCTAAAAATAAAGTAGACACCGGACCTATCATGCCCGCTTGCGAGGCAATTGGCGCACCAATACGTTGTACCGCAATCATGGTCAGAAATACTGGTAACACCGTACACAGTATCGCGTTGACTAAAGACAGCCAGTACACAGGTGCCGGCTGGATCATCATACTAACCGGGCGCAGCGCAAAAAACTGCCCTATACATGCCACGCTAGAAACGCACATAGCATAGGACACCAGGCGCAAACTACCGAGGCGCATGACTAATTGACCAGATTGTATTAAGTACAAAGCATACGAGGTGGCTGCACCTAAAACCAGTAAGCCGCCCAGCAACACATCCGCTCCGCCAAACTGTAAATCATGCACAAATACCAGCACTATCCCAAGGTAAGAAACTGCCAGAGCCGCACATTCTATTTTGCTGATTTTACGTTTTAAAAATGTCGCTGAAATCAACAGCACAAATGAGGGTGTCAAAAATAAAATCAGGCGTTCCAGCCCTGCTGTGATGTATTGCAAACCCAGAAAATCTAAAAAACTGGAGAGGTAATAACCGATCAAACCCAAGACCACTAAACGCCAGCGATCTGAAACTGATAAGGCACCGCCTTTATGCGCTTGCCAAATCGCAATCGCAGCAAAAATTGGCAAAGAAAACAGCATACGAAACATAATCAGAGTAACCGCGTCAACGTGATAACGGTAAATGAGTTTGGCAACTATTGCCTTGGTCGAAAATAAAATCGCACCGGTGATGGCGATCACCAGACCAATTAAATATTGTTGGCGCTCGTAGGCGGATTGGGTATGGAAGGTGGGTGTGCTCATTTCGAATATTGTACGAGCATATTCAGTTTGACGTGCTCCCCTGAGTTCTCGTTTATTTCAAAAAAAATGCCGCGAAGACGAATCTACGCGGCATTTTTATTAAATTACGGATTTAAATACAGAGAATTTAAATCAAAAAGTATAATTCAAACCCACATTAAAGAAGCGACCGATAGCGCCCGCCAGGTGTAGCGACGGATTGAATGGTAGCTGGCCACCGCCATAGGTGTTGAAATCCAATGGTGGTTGTGCGTTGAACAAATTAGTTACTGATGCATGCAAGGTCAAGTGTTTGTCGAATTTATAACGCACAGTGACGTCCGTATCCAGAAAGGATTTCACCTGGCAGTATTGTGATGGAATATTACCGGTTGGGAACCAGCCATTAGCCGCGCCACCTTTTGCACAAGTATCGTAGCCAAATGATGGATCAGTTAAGCTATATCCGCCAATGTAATTGAACGCCGTTGTGACTTGCAATCCACCTTTGTCCCATGTAAATGTCGCCTGCACCCGGTCTTTTGGATTGCCGGTATCACCACCGACAACAAAAGGACCATGAGTACCTGCCAATTGATAGGCAACTCCTCCTGTGGTCAGAATGTAGCTCATGGTATGACTCCAGTTCAGGTCTGTCGTCAAATCTCCGTAATCACCAAGCTTAAATTTATACCTGGTATCGAGCTCTACTCCACTTGTTTTAGTAGAGTTTGCATTGATGTAGGTATTTGGTGTGTATAAAATCACGCCGACTGTTGGAGTACAAGGGTAGCTGCCGCCGTTACCGTCGGCACACAAAGTTTGCACCGGAGTTGGAGCGCGTACGGCATCCCCATCTGGAGCACCAGAAATAATCTGGTTATCAATTTCTATACGATACAGATCAACCGTAGTACTCCATCCCTTAATCGGTTCCAATATCACACCCAGAGTTGCTGACTTCGATTTCTCAGGTTGAAGTTTAGGATTAGCTGCTGCCAAAGTGACTGCTTGGTAGTTACAAGCAGAAATTACCTCTCCTGCGTACGGATTACCATTAGCTTGTACACCTTGAGAACAAAGCACAGGATCGTTACCGGTACCCGCCAGGAAGGCAGTACCTGATTGACCCGATTCAGCAGAATTAGGTGCCCGGAAACCAGTTGAGTACGTACCGCGGAGAGCAAATGATTCGGATGGTGTGTATTTAAATCCTACTTTAGGTGTAGTTGAATTACCTGCATTATCAAAGTGATCAAGACGCACTGCGCCATCGATTTCAAGAGACTTAAAGACTGGTGCAACTATCTCAGAATATACGGAAGTATTCGTTTGTTTTCCAGACGCGTACGCATTGTTTCCGTTAACTATGCCCTGAGCAACTAAGGTCGGTGCAGGAGAACTTAATTCGCGGCGGATATAAGATCCACCGAAACTAATTCCCATATCGCCACCTTGCAATTTCATAATAGTCCGCGTTGCATGTAACTCTGCAAATTCTAACTTAGAGGTGTCGCGCGCGGAGGTGCTTGGGAACAAAGTTGCAGCATCTGCGGCACTGATTGGTCCAACTGGCAAATAAGGATTAGACACACGGTTAATCGCGTCGTTAAACGCGGGGATATTAATTGATCCGTAAACATTTTGAGTCGTATCAATTTTCGTGTAGCCCAATGAGGAGCTAATATCCCATTCACCTAAGGTGCCAGTAACATCAGCAACTAAGCGATAAGCTTTTGAATCAAGCTGAGTATTAGGAATCGGCGCATTCGGAATTGCTCCATTCAATAACGCTGGGATACCTAAAGTGTTGCCTGGATAATTAGCCGGCACTGTGATGGTTGAGATCGGAGTACCGACGAGATGAGGTAAGACGCCGGCAGAAACCGCTACAATAGGATTAAAAGCTTGTGGAAAATATTGTAGTCCACCTGCTGGATATTGCTCTGCCTTGCTTTCAAACAAGGAACCTTTGACATCTAATCTCCAGCCGCTACCCAGATTTTTTGCAAAGCTGGCTAATATATTGACGTTTTGGGTTTCAGGAGACAACTCTGCCAATGGACTTTGATACGCACAACCACCAGCTTGTTGCAAGTTATAGTTACACGGTCCTGGATAAAATGCAGAAGTAGTCGGCCCATACGGATTGTTAGGATCACTAAGATAAGGTGAATTATATGTGGCTGGTTGATTTGACGAAAATGGCACCCCAAGGGTTTTGTTAGTTCCCCCGATACCACTCCAATCTAATCTCTGCCAAGGGCCCGCACCCGCACGCTGGTTATAAGTAATTCGATCTTGGTGGCGATATTCGATACTGCCGTATGCATTGTAGCCGTCTACATTAAAGTCGCCCCAACCATGGGTTACAGACGCATGTACTGTTTCTCCACCACCGGCTTGAGATGTTCCCGCTTCTGCCGAGGCAGTGGTTCCAATAAAACTCTTTTTCAAAATAATATTGACTACGCCCGCCATTGCGTCAGAACCATAAATCGCGGACGCGCCATCTTTCAATATTTCAATTCGTTCTACGGTATCAAATGGAATATTGGAAATATCAACAAAAGATCGCTGTGCATCATCCGCCAGCGGATAGGGTGCCATGCGATGACCATCAATCAAAACAAGCGTCGCAGATGTGGTTAAGCCTCGTAAAGATATCCCGCTAGCTCCAGCAGCAAATGCTTGGGAGAAGCCTTGACTTAGTGTCCCTTGACCGTTGGCCGTGATATTTTGCAATACTTGGGCGACGGACGTATAGCCCGATTTTTTCAAATCCTCGGCTGATATTAACTGCACTGGACTCGGTGTCTCCGCATCAGCACGGCGAATACTTGATCCTGTGATTTCGATTCGTTGGGGAACTGAGGATTCGGTTGAAGTTTGTTGCGCAAATACTGGCAATGTTAAAAAACCTAAACTCAATGCGATGCTACCAGAGTACGTCATGCGTAAAGACCGAGCTAATACTGTTTCAATAAACATTTATTTTCTCCAAAGGTAAGAACGACAGTTTTATTACGTTGGCTTTTGCAGATGAATTTATCAACCAAAAAAGTCAGATGGAAATTTTTTTCCATTAATAATAAGACCATATTCAATAAACTGACGTCAATCAAGACGCCTAATTCAGCCAATGAAAACAACAGTTTTTTTCCGGTGCAGCTCTGACCCGGTTGTTGATGTAACTAAAGGGAAACAAGTTGTAATTTTGTGTAACTTGAATCATAAAAACTGTAACGAAATCCATTTTAACAATTTTTAGAAAACAATAAAACGCGATCATCTGTCTCAAGAATATTAGAAAATCGATCTATGAAAAAATTAACAGAAAATCGCTTTTTTTATTTGCAAAAAAATAGCCGAGCCTATCAAGGCGTCGGCTATCTGATTCTTCAAACCATCAAACTCTGATTAAAAACTAGTGGAAAGTCCGACATAAAAAGTACGACGCGGGCCATATTGTGGAGCCCCGACGCCGACGCCAGAACCGTCACGTAGTAAGTAGGATTTATCAAACAAATTGATCAAGGCAATCCGTCCTTCTATCTTACCGGCTGGTGTATTTTTCCAGGTATGGGTGAACGCCGTATTGATTGTTGTGTAGCTTGGTAAAGTACCTGAATTTGGTGCCGCACCATCTGGCGTATCACGCAAACCACTGCCATATAAGAAGTCGGCACTGAGTTGAGAATCACCGAAATGGTAGTGAGTACCGCCCGACAACGTCATGGTCTGATCATGATCCACATAGATGTAGTGATTGGCGATATAAGCAACTTCATCTACGCCAAACAAAGCTTGGCCGGAATTAATATTTTTCCCCTGGGCTTTTTGAAAAGCCAGATTCACATACGCTCCCCAATTTTTTTGGCTGTAAATCGCAGACAACTCCAAGCCTTTGGCGTAACCCTGCGCATAGTTAAATGGCGTGAGTATCAACGCCTGGCCAAATTGGCCTTCGTCCAGCATATTGGTGATTTTTTTATAGTAAGCATCAGCGGTCAATATCAGGTCTTGATTGACGTGATGGCTAATCCCCAGATCGTAGTAATGCGTGCGCTCCGCCTTGACGTTGTCCGAGGTCGGAATTTGTGGTGCGTTGGTGGTACCGGCATACAAATTAATACTCGATTGCGCGGCCAATTCTTGCGGTGGAGGCGTGAAGTAGCGTGAATAACCTGCGTGTAAAGCGGTGGCGTCACTCAATTTATACGCCAGGTTTAAACGGGGACTCCATTGCTGCTCAGAGGTGTAGGCCGACACTTTGTCAAAGCGCACACCGTAGTTCAATGTCAGTGGTTGGGCGATATGCCATTCATCCTGCAAATACAAACTAGATAGCGTACCGGTTTTGCCACCATTGTCTTGAATCGTGATGGGGTCTGAAGAATTTTGTGCACCGGAATCATCCGTCGTAAATAAGGACACGGCATTATTGCTGGCCGTGACTTGACGGGTATAAGCACCGCCCGCCCGCAAAGTGTGATCTTGATACAGTTTATAACTGACATCAAATTGCACGCCGTTGGCACGGTTAGAACGCAGCGAATCTGAAGCGACGCCGTTATAAATTAAATCGCCATTCGCATCCGGCGTGAAATGCAATTCAGAATATTGATTGAAAGCGGATAGCTGAAAATTGACGTTCCCTAAACTTTTTTGTAGCGAAACAACGGCAAAGCGATTCACCTCACGTTGGTTTTCATTCAGATTGGATGAGGGCAAACTGCTAGTGGTGCCGTCACTAAATCCTGTCAGCGCAAACCCGGGCGCCTGGTTAGGATTATTTGGGATCTGGAAACGACCGTTATAGGTACCAAACATTAAACCCAGACGCGTGTTGTCATCTAAAAAATAAGACAAATTACCAAAGGTTTTAGATTGCCGGGTTTTATCATGCAATGCGCTAGAACTTGGTATCGGATTCTCAATCCCCAGAGAATTGGATAAGAAGCTACCGGACAAATAATAATTGAACGCGCCTTTGCTACCAAAAAATTCCGCGCTAGGTTCAACATAGCTATGGCTACCCATCTGAATACCAATCCGGCCACCTGGCGTTACTCCGCCTTCCTTGGTTTGGATATCAACAATACCAGCAGTACGCAAACCAAACTGTGCTGGCAATGCCCCGGTCATAAAATCAGTCTGGTCGACTAAACGCGTATCAATCGACTGCCCAAAACCAGTAATACTTTCTGGCAGCTGGACACCGTTAATCCGATATTGCACGTTAGCGTGATCATCACGTACGTGCAAACCGCCAGACGCCTTAGAGTCTTGAGCGACGCCAGGCAAACGCAGCAAAACTTCATTAAACGGCGTGTTATCGCCTTGTCCCAGCATGTCTATCATGTGGGTATCAATGCTATAAACGGTGGTACCGATCTTGGGTGACAATTCAATCCGCGCACTTTTAAGATGCGCCGCGGTCACTTCTACACTTTGTACTGGCGTGTCAGATTTGCCTGATGCGTCCGGCGCGTCCGCCACAGAGTCACTTGCAGCATGAGTGGATGAAATGGCAAACAGACCAGCCAGGGCGAGTGAAAGCTTACTCAGTTTAAGAGTACGTTGCATGTTAATAACCTCTGAATAAAATACGCGAAACTCAGCCTTGTCGAATGAAGGCAAGCTCGCTTAAAAATGTAATTTTCAAACTGAAGTTCGAAAATTTAAATTAAAACCGGAGTTCAGCTCAATTTTTAAATTGAACTGTTTTTGATGAATTACGCAGAGGCGTGCGGGGGACCGCAGCTTGGTGGAAAAAGCTCAGGCGAGCAATAGTTGGCGATCTTGACCGAGACAGCGAGGACCCGGTAAGGCATAACATAAACGTGCTGAACAATCGCAGGTAACAACGGCAGACCGACTACCTTATCGATCACATCGCTACAGATGGCACATTCTTTGGTGTCCAGCGCGGTCTTGTGTTGATGTGTCGCCGCCGTTGTCAGCGCCAGAACCAACGCAAAAGCGCCAAACAACACAATCAACAAACGCCACACATCACGCGCTGCAACTGCGCGCGCGAATGCAGCAGTCGCAAACTTTGCAGGCATGGCCGACATGGCGGCAGTGCCTCGCTTAGCTAGCGGATGTTGATCGGTAGTCTTACGCTGAACCATTCTTTTGTTTTTGCACTTGTGTTGCATTAAGGATGCGAGATCATAACAAGAAAAAAACATTCTGGCATCATCGGATTACATCCTTACACATTTTGCTCACCACTAGATCATTACTAGCTAATCACTCAATCGCCACTAACTCGTCAATAAGACCTACACAAATTTGTCCCGGCAAGGCTTAGTGACAAAGGCACAGCTTGGTGATTGTTTGCTGATTGCAATTACAAAACTGAGGCAATTTTCAGCAGAAATTTTTTATCAAATACAGGAAATCCATTTGAATATTTTTCGTGAAGAAAGTTTTTTGATTGTAAATTTTTGAGGCTTGAAAACAACTGCATCAAATACAACAATGTTAGTGTAAAAATTCTAAGCTGATTTCTTTACACAAAATTTTTACACAAAACCGACTTAAAAAATCCAATATAAACGAATTTTTCAATAGATAAATTTCGTGATTTTTAAGCATGAGGTTCTTGCAAAACGAAACACCGGAGAGTAATTTTATTGCGAGAAGCGCAAAATAGATGAGAAAGGAGCGGCCATTTCTGGCAAGATGAAAG